>WRIP01000015.1 GCA_009782665.1 Oscillospiraceae bacterium | reverse complement strand
CGAAGCAAGGCACCTATGTTATCTCCGGCTTGAGCTGAATCAAGCAGTTTGCGGAACATTTCCAGACCGGTAACAACCGTTCTGGCTTTTTCATCCGAGAGTCCGACGATTTCGACCGGCTCGTTGAGCTTTATGGTACCGCGCTCAACTCTTCCGGTAGCAACCGTTCCACGACCGGTGATGGTCATAACATCCTCAACCGGCATTAAGAAAGGAAGGTCAGCTTTACGTTCGGGGGTCGGGATGAAATCATCGACTGCTTGCATGAGTGCTAGTATTGACTCGTACTCAGGTGCATGGATGTCGGTACTATCACTCTCGAGGGCCTGTAATGCTGAACCCTGGATTATCGGGGTATCATCGCCCGGGAAATCGTACGCTGAGAGCAGTTCGCGTATTTCCATCTCAACTAACTCAATGAGTTCGGGATCGTCAACCTGGTCTACTTTGTTCATGTAGACAACGATGTAAGGTACTCCGACCTGACGTGCTAACAGGATATGTTCGCGGGTCTGAGGCATCGGTCCATCGGCTGCCGACACGACGAGTATCGCGCCGTCCATCTGAGCAGCACCGGTTATCATGTTCTTGACATAGTCAGCATGTCCAGGGCAGTCAACGTGAGCATAGTGACGATTCTCTGTCTCATACTCAACGTGTGCTGTGTTAATGGTTATACCGCGTTCACGCTCTTCGGGAGCTTTATCGATGCTATCGTATGAGGTAAATTGTGCCTGTCCAGCGAAGGATAGGACCTTGGTAATTGCCGCGGTCAATGTGGTTTTACCATGGTCAACGTGACCGATAGTTCCGACATTGATGTGTGGTTTGTTACGTTCAAATCTTTGTTTTGCCATTCTAATATGTCTCCTTAACTAAATATATCTCGATTACTAATTTTGCATGAGCCTATTTTATCAATACTGCGGGGAAATATCAAGTATATCCCTACATATATCTAACAATACTTTCCATTACCGAATTCGGTACATTTATGTAGTGGCTAGGTTCCATAACATATACTCCTCGACCTTGGGTGCGAGAGCGCAGGTCGGTTGCGTAGCCAAACATTTCGGATAACGGAACTAAAGCGTTTATCTGTTGACCACTGTTGATGATATCTATGCCTTGTACTTGACCTCTTCGCCCGTTCAGGTCCCCTATTACATCTCCTACATAATCATCAGGTATTGTAATTGCGACCTTCATTATCGGTTCGAGAATTATTGGATCCGCCTTTCTCAACGCTTCCTTAATTGCCAGCGATGCGGCAATTCTGAATGCGAGTTCAGAAGAATCTACTTCGTGATAGGAACCGTCAAGTAACGTTACCTTCACATCAACCACCGGATATCCGGCAAGTACTCCCGACATCATAGCACCTTGAATGCCTTGATTAATCGGTTCAATATACTCTCTTGGGATAGCTCCACCAACGATTTTGCTGATGAACTCATAGCCGGCACCACTTTCATTCGGTTCTACACGGAGTTTTACATGAGCGTACTGCCCATGACCACCTGTCTGCCGAACATGGCGATACTCAGCTTCCGCAGTACGGCGTACCGTCTCGCGATAGGATACCTGCGGTACCCCAATGTTAGCTTCAACACGAAACTCTCGAAGCAATCGGTCAACAATAATCTCGAGATGGAGTTCACCCATACCCGCTAGTATGGTTTGCCCTGTTTCTTCATCTACATATGCCTTGAAGGTCGGGTCTTCTATCGCCAGTTTTGCCAGTGCGACTGCCATCTTTTCCTGCCCGGCTTTTGTCTTCGGTTCAATCGCTATGCGAATCACCGGGTCGGGAAAATGCATTGATTCAAGCACGATGGGTTTGTTTTGCACACAGAGTGTATCACCGGTTCCTGTGTTCTTCAGACCTACGGCTGCCGCGATATCTCCCGCATAGCATGCATCGGTATCGGTGCGGTGGTTGGCATGCATTAACAGTATACGTCCTAATCGTTCGTTCTTTCCCTTCACCGAGTTGTATATCGTTGAACCTGCCGTTACGGTTCCGGAGTAAACCCGGAAGTAACTCAGTGTTCCAAGATGCGGATCGGTTTCTATCTTGAAGGCAAGAGCGGAAAAAGGCTCACTGTCATCGGGACTGCGTTGTTCTTCTTTGTTGCTCTTGGGGTTGATACCCTCTACTGGAGGTACATCAAGTGGAGAGGGCATGTAATCTACTATGGCGTCTAGTAGTTTTTGAGTTCCTTTGTTACGATAGGAGGCGCCACAGACAACCGGTACCAAACTGCCGGTTACCGTACCTTTGCGGATAACCCGCTTTATTTCGGTTTCCTCTATCTCATCACCATTTAGGTAGCTATCCATGAACTCATCATCGATGTTAGATAACGCTTCAAAGAGTTTATCTCGGTGTAGCGATACCTGTGACAGGTACTCCTCGGGAATATCTATCGACTCAAGATCCTCGGTCCTATTCTCGAAATCGATATATGCCTTCATTCCAACCAGATCAATAACTCCGACATATTCTTCCTCAGCACCAATCGGTAGCTGAATAGCTATCGCATTGGCTTTGAGTCGGTCCTTCATCATGTCGATGACATTGAAGAAATCAGCTCCGACGATGTCCATCTTGTTGATAAAGGCAAGTCGTGGTACATGGTACCGGTCGGCCTGTCTCCATACTGTTTCAGACTGAGGTTCTACTCCACCTTTGGCACAGAAAACCGCCAGAGCTCCGTCGAGTACACGCAAGGATCGTTCAACCTCTATGGTGAAATCTACATGTCCGGGAGTATCGATGATATTGATACGATGCTCTCTCCAGAATGCAGTAGTGGCTGCAGATGTTATGGTTATCCCGCGCTCTTTCTCCTGTGCCCGCCAGTCCATAGTGGCAGCACCGTCATGTGTTTCACCAATTCTGTGATTAATACCGGTGTAAAACAAAATACGCTCGGTTGTTGTTGTCTTCCCGGCATCTATATGTGCCATGATTCCGACATTTCTAGTGTATTCGAGCGGCACTTCGCGTGACATAACTTCCTCCCAACCAGCCTTGCGTCACCCTAGTATCTGTAGTGTGCGAATGCACGGTTGGATTCTGCCATACGGTGGGTATCTTCACGGCGTTTTACCGAGTTTCCGGTACCGTTGACGGCATCCATGATTTCGTGCGCAAGTCTTTCTCTCATGGTACGTTCGTTACGTTGCCGGGAAAATCCGACTAACCAACGAAGTCCCAGTGTAACTCTTCTTTCAGGTCTTACTTCCATCGGAACCTGGTAGGTAGATCCGCCTACACGGCGTGCCTTTACCTCGAGTTCCGGCATAATGTTGTCTAATGCTTTTTCAAACATCTCGAGAGGATCGTTTCCGGTCCTTTCCTTGATGATATCGAATGCTGAGTAGACGATTTTTTGTGCTACACCCTTCTTTCCGTCGTACATGATGTTGTTAACCAATCTGGTTACCATCTTAGATCCGTACAAGGGATCGGGCAGTACATCTCGTTTGGGGACATTACCTCTTCTGGGCATCTTCTTCCCTCCTTCATTAAATTAATGATTTCATAGGTACTCGGAAGTTTTTGACTCCCGCAGCAGTACGCCTTTAGGTAACGTCATATATATTAATACATCGTTATTCCGTAAAAGGCTTACATTGTCCGGTACAATCTACCTATATAGACCGTGCTCTTTTTGTACCGTACTTTGAACGTGCTTTGGCACGTCCGGTCACTCCTTGTGTGTCAAGTGTTCCGCGAATGACGTGATAACGTACACCCGGTAGATCCTTGACCCTTCCACCGCGAACCAACACAACACTATGTTCCTGTAGATTGTGTCCTTCACCCGGAATGTAACCCCAGACTTCCATGCCGTTTGACAGGCGAACTCTGGCTACCTTGCGTAATGCAGAGTTAGGTTTCTTTGGGGTTAAGGTCTTGACGGTGGTACACACTCCGCGCTTTTGAGGTGCAGCTTGATCAGTAAATGTTCTCTTCTGAGAGTTATATGTTCTCTGCAACGCCGGTGTTCCGGATTTGTACACCGGTACTTCACGACCTTTTCTTACCAATTGACTAAATGTAGGCAATGTTTTGCTCCTTTCGTTAGAGTAGTATTTATGAATTTGTAATACAAAAGTTGCAGGATGAATTATACACCAACTGTATTTGTAAAGTAAACGACAAAATGGTTACAGTTTTACTCGGTATACGGCGAACTGCGTTACTTTATGCCCTGAAGCACATGCTCGGTGATATATTCATCGGTGAACTCATAATCAGCTTCACCAAACTGTTCCATGCCGGTACCGGCTGGGATGAGCTTGCCGATGATGACATTTTCTTTCAGTCCCATCAGTGGATCGGTCTTTCCTTTGATGGCAGCATCGGTTAACACTCGGGTAGTCTCCTGGAATGATGCCGCTGACAGGAAGGAATCGGTAGCTAACGAGGCTTTGGTTATTCCTAGCAACACCGGTTCGACCGTCACCAGACGAATATCCTCGTCACCGGCATCAATCTGCTGTTGTAGCGATGCATTAATCTGGGTTAACTCATTCTTGTCGATGAGTATTCCCGGCAGCAATGTGCTGCTTCCCGGATCGATTATTCTGTCTTTTCTCATCATCTGACGAACAATGACCTCAAGATGCTTGTCATTGATATCAACACCCTGCATTCGGTAGACCCTCTGAACCTCTTCTATGAGATAGTCCTGAACTGCGAGTTTACCTTTGATTGCCAGTATGTCGTGGGGATTTGCCAGTCCTTCGGTGATCATATCACCTACTTTGACCGAATCACCATCGTTAACCTTAAGACCCACACCATAGGGTATGAGGTAGCTGCGTTGTATCGGCAGACCCTCTTCGTTGGTTCCGGTGATGATGGCATAACGAGCCTTCTTGCTCTCGTCGATGGCCACCACACCCGAAATCTCGGTGAGAATGGCTAGATACTGAGGTTTGGGTTTTCTACCCTCAAACAATTCTTCTACACGTGGCAGACCCTGTGTAATATCATCGGTACTGGCAATACCTCCGGTATGGAAGGTTCTCATGGTTAGCTGAGTACCGGGTTCACCAATCGACTGCGCGGCGATGATGCCAACTGCTTCTCCAAGCCCTATGAGTTTACCGTTAGCGAGGTTGGCACCGTAACACTTGGCACAGGCTCCCTGCCTGCTGCGACAGTTAAGGGGTGATCTCAGTGTGACACTTTCGATCCCCGCTTCGATTATGGCAGCTGCCATCGTGTCATCTATCATCTCGTCGGAGGATACTAGTATCTCGCCGGTTTCAGGATGAATAACGTTGTTGACCGGGAATCTGCCGAGAAGACGTTCTCTCATCGGTTCGATTATCTCTAGTCCATCACGGATATCCTTGACTTCGATACCTTCGGTAGATCCGCAATCCAACTCACGTATGATAACCTCCTGCGAGACATCCACTAGACGTCGGGTAAGATATCCACTGTCGGCAGTACGAAGTGCAGTATCAGCTAGACCCTTTCTCGCTCCGCGAGAAGAGATGAAATACTCGAGTATGTTAAGCCCTTCACGATAGTTGGAACGGATGGGGATTTCGATGGTACGGCCGGAGGTATTGGCAATTAACCCTCTCATTCCGGCTAACTGCTTAATCTGATCCGCTGAGCCTCTAGCTCCTGAATCCGCCATCATGAAGATGGGATTATCTGCAGTCATATTCTCACGCAGCGCGGTGGAGACTTTATCGGTGGTATCCGACCAAATTTTTATTATCTCCATATACCGTTCGTTGTCGGAAATCAGTCCGCGACGGTATTGGCCAATTATCTTATCTATACTTTCTTCGGCTTCTGCAATGTAATCTTTCTTCTGCGGAGGAATAACAACGTCGGAAACCGACACGGTTATTGACCCCTGCGTCGAAAACTTAAAGCCCATGCTCTTTATATTATCCAGGACTTCGGAGGTAACACCGACTCCATGTACCTTAATGCACATTTCAATGATGTCTCCGAGTTGGTTTTTCTTGACTAAGCTATCCACCTCGAGTTTCAGACAATCTTCAGGTGTGTTTCTTTGACAGAGACCTAGGTCTTGCGGTATCTGTTCATTGAATATGAGACGACCTACGGTGGTATCGATGATTCCGGTGATGGTTTTTCCATCAACCTCAACACTTCTTCTCACCTTAACTTTAGCATGAAGAGTAATGATCCCCGCATCGTATGCCATCTTGGCTTCGTCTTCATCACGGAAGATTTTTCCTTCACCCTTCTCACCATCCTTATCCATGGTCAGATAGTAAGAGCCAAGCACCATGTCCTGTGTAGGAACCGTCACGGGATGTCCGTCAGACGGCTTGAGCAGGTTTCCGGCTGAGAGCATAAGGAGTCTTGCCTCTGCCTGAGCTTCCGACGATAGCGGTACGTGAACTGCCATTTGATCGCCGTCGAAGTCGGCATTATATGCGGTACAGACAAGCGGATGTAACTTCAATGCTCTACCTTCAACCAACACCGGTTCAAACGCCTGTATTCCCAGACGGTGTAGTGTCGGAGCGCGGTTGAGCAGCACCGGGTGATCCTTGATGACTAGTTCCAGTGAATCCCAGACTTCGGTTCTCATCCGGTCTACCATCTTACGAGCGTTCTTGATGTTGCTCGCAAGTTGCTTTTCCACCAGATTCTTGATGACAAAGGGCTTAAAGAGTTCGAGTGCCATCTCTTTAGGTAGTCCGCACTGATATATCTTGAGTTCGGGACCGACGACGATAACCGAACGACCGGAGTAGTCGACCCTCTTACCCAGCAGATTCTGACGGAATCTGCCTTGTTTACCCTTGAGCATATCTGACAAGGATTTTAGCGGTCGGTTGTTGGGACCGGTGACCGGTCTTCCTCTCCTACCGTTATCGATTAAGGCATCTACTGCCTCCTGAAGCATACGCTTCTCGTTTCGTATTATGATATCGGGAGCTTCTAACTCCAGCAAGCGTCTCAGACGATTGTTACGGTTGATTACTCGACGATAGAGATCGTTGAGATCGCTGGTCGCGAAGCGACCACCGTCCAACTGTACCATCGGACGTATCTCAGGTGGTATGACCGGAACAACATCAAGAATCATCCATTCCGGACGGTTACCCGATAGTCTGAATGCCTCAAAAACCTCAAGGCGTTTGAGTATTCGTATTTTTTTCTGTCCTGTAGAAGTCTCATATTCTTCCTTGAGATCTCTGCAGGTTTGATCTAGATCTATTCTCATGAGCAGTTCGCGAATCGCCTCAGCTCCCATCTCGGCCTGAAACTCATCTTCATAACGTTCTCTCATGTTACGGTATTCTGTTTCGGTCAGCAGTTGATGCATCTCGAGTGGGGTGTAACCGGGATCGGTTACGATATAGCTGGCGAAATACAGTACCTTCTCGAGGTCTCTCGGGGAGATATCAAGTACCAAACCGATTCTGGAAGGGATACCCTTGAAATACCAAATATGGGAAACCGGTGCTGCAAGTTCGATGTGACCCATTCTCTCACGTCTAACTTTTGCCTTTGTGACCTCAACACCGCATCTTTCGCAGATCTTACCGCGGTAACGTATCCTCTTATATTTCCCACAATGACACTCCCAGTCTTTGGTTGGACCGAAGATCTTTTCGCAGAACAATCCGTCGCGTTCGGGTTTGAGGGTACGATAGTTAATTGTTTCAGGTTTCTTGACCTCACCGCTGGACCAGGCTCTTACCTGTTCCGGAGACGCCAACCCTATACGTATAGAATCAAAATCGCTATGTTCCATATTGTTTCTCCCTTCACCTTCTACTCATTATCTTCTGTGTCGTCATCGTCTAGCATCATATCAATATCTTCAAATCTTGAATCCAGTTCATCGTCATCATCGAATTCTGCTTCATCCTCGAGATATTCCGGGAGTTCCGGCAGATCGTTATCATGTTCCTCGATAATCATCGAGGAGAGTTCCGACTCAACTATAACCGATTCGGTTTCCGGCATGGGTGGCATGCCGATTTCATCTTCATCTATTGTGACCTTGAGGTCAATTTCAGAACCTGCTGAGTCTAATACTTTGACATTGAGAGCCAGCGATTGTAGTTCCTTAATTAGTACCCTGAAGCTCTCGGGGATACCGGATTTGGGTATGTTTTGACCTTTTACTATCGATTCATAGGTCTTAACCCTTCCCACCACGTCATCACTCTTGACGGTCAGTATCTCCTGGAGGGTATATGCTGCACCGTATGCTTCAAGTGCCCACACCTCCATCTCACCGAAACGTTGTCCTCCGAATTGTGCTTTACCGCCCAGAGGTTGCTGGGTGACTAAGGAATATGGTCCGGTTGAACGGGCATGTATTTTATCGTCTACCAGATGTGCTAATTTCAAGAAGTACATATATCCGACCGTTACACGGTTATCAAACTTTTCTCCGGTACGCCCATCGTACAGCCAGGTTTTACCATCTCGGTCATATCCGGCTAGTTCCAGGCATTCCATGATATCGTACTCGGTGGCACCGTCAAAGACCGGGGTCATTATCTTCCATCCTAGTTGTTTTGCTGCAAGCCCTAAGTGTACCTCAAGTACCTGTCCTATGTTCATTCGTGAAGGTACGCCGAGCGGGTTGAGTACCACATCAAGCGGTGTTCCGTCGGGTAGGAATGGCATATCTTCCTGAGGCAGTATCCTCGAGACGACACCCTTGTTACCATGGCGTCCTGCCATCTTGTCACCGACAGAGATCTTACGCTTCTGTGCGACATAGCATCTGACCACCTTGTTCACACCGGGACTGAGTTCGTCGGAGTCGAGTTGGGTGTATACCTTGACGTCTACTACTATTCCGTACTCACCATGCGGCACTCGAAGGGAGGTATCACGAACCTCTCGTGCCTTTTCGCCGAAGATAGCTCTGAGCAATCGTTCTTCTGCAGTCAGCTCGGTTTCACCCTTAGGTGTGACCTTTCCGACTAATATATCACCTGCAGAAACCTCAGCTCCTATTCGTATTATTCCCTCTTCGTCGAGATCCTTGAGGGCATCTTCACCGACATTGGGGATATCTCGGGTAATCTCTTCCGCACCGAGCTTGGTATCTCGAGACTCTAGCTCATACTCTTCTATATGTATCGAGGTGAAAATATCGTCACGTACCACCGTCTCACTGAGCATGACGGCGTCTTCGTAGTTGTATCCTTCCCAAGTCATGAAGCCGATAAGTACGTTCTTACCGAGTGATATCTCACCGTTGCAGGTCGCAGGACCGTCAGCGATGATATCTCCGACCTCTACCCTGTCTCCTACATTAACGATGGTATGCTGGTTATAGCAGGTCCCTTGGTTTGATCTAAGGAACTTAATTATCCTATATATCTCTTCAGTACCGTCATCACATTGAGTTATGACTCTTGAGGATGAGGCATAGGTCACAATACCTGCTTTTCTGGCAAGTACCACAACTCCTGAATCGATTGCTGCCTTGTACTCCATACCAGTCCCGACAATAGGCGCTTCGGGTACTAGCAGCGGTACTGCCTGACGCTGCATGTTGGAGCCCATCAATGCACGGTTCGCATCGTCATTCTCTAAGAAGGGGATCATCGCCGTAGCGACCGATACCACCATCTTGGGTGAAACGTCCATGAAGTCGATATTCTCGCGTTCTGTCTCGAGTATCTCG
The DNA here is from genome assembly GCA_009782665.1 of Oscillospiraceae bacterium. Lineage (GTDB taxonomy): Bacteria > Bacillota > Clostridia > Oscillospirales > Ruminococcaceae > WRIP01. The sequence continues at coordinate 6,017 of WRIP01000015.1, read as the reverse complement.
CCTCGTCTTCTGGCGTAGATTCTACGTCTTGAGAACATCATGTTCTCATCGAGTGGTTCGTTTGCCTGAGCGATGGTGTAATCATCCTCCATATCTGCAGTCATGTAGATGACCTCTTCGGTGACTACTCCTGTCTCTCGGTCTACCCGTCTATATGGGGCTTCCACGAAACCGTATTCATTAATCCTGGCAAAGGTCGCAAGATATGATATCAATCCGATGTTGGGACCTTCCGGTGTCTCGATGGGGCACATTCTGCCGTAATGGCTGTAGTGAACATCACGTACCTCAAATCCGGCTCTCTCTCTTGACAGACCTCCCGGTCCGAGTGCCGAAAGACGCCGCTTGTGGGTGAGTTCAGCCAACGGATTGGTTTGATCCATAAACTGTGAGAGGGGTGAGGAACCGAAGAACTCCTTGATTGAAGCCACCAGCGGTCGGATATTAATGAGCGACTGTGGGGTGAGATTCTCAATCTCTTGCGATTGAATAGCCATTCTTTCGCGGACAACCCGCTCCATTCTGGCAAATCCTATGCGAAATTGGTTCTGCAGTAACTCTCCGACCGAACGGATACGGCGGTTACCTAGGTGATCGATATCGTCTGTAGTCCCTATATCGCTATCTAGTCCATTGAGATAGTTCATCGACGCGAGGATATCATCCTTAACTATATGTCTCGGAATCAGTTCATCCTTTCGCTGCAGTATCATCTCTTTAAGCTGCTTCTCATCGGAAGTTATTTCAAGTATCTCGTGGAGTACACTGAACTTAACCTTTTCATTGATTTCAAGGTCGGTGAGATCGAAATCAAGGAAATCTGCGATATCCACCATGTCGTTAGACACGATATCGACGATTTTGTCTCCTACTGTCACCGAAACTCGGTTAATGCCGTTTTTGACGAACAACTGTCCCATCTCACGGCTTACCTCTTCACCGGCTGAGGCTAACAGTTCACCGGTAATGGGTGCAATTACATCCGCAGCCAAAGTCTTATCATAGATACGGGGGATGAGTGCTAACTTCTTGTTATATTTGTACCGTCCGAATCTCGACAGATCGTATCGCTTTGAATCATAGAAGAGATTATGTAGATGATTCTTGGCAGAATCGACGGTGGGAGGTTCGCCCGGACGAAGTCGACGGTAGGTTTCCAACAACCCGTCTTCTTCGGTCATGGTGGTGTCCTTCTCGAGTGTGGTTCTGATTCTGATATCATCACCGAAGTATTCATCTATCTCCATATCGGTACCTAGACCCAGTGCACGCAGAAATACCGTCACCGGTATTTTACGATTCTTGTCGATACGCACCGAGAATACATCGTTAGAATCGGTTTCATATTCGAGCCAGGCTCCACGGTTAGGGATTACCTGCCCGGTATAGAGACGCTTTCCGGTCTTGTCTATCGTCTCGTCGAAGTAGACTCCGGGAGATCTGATTAACTGCGATATGATGACTCGTTCGGCGCCATTGATGATGAACTTACCGCTGTTGGTCATCAGCGGAAGGTCACCCATGAAGATTTCCTGCTCCTTTATCTCACCGGTCTCCCGGTTGAGCAAACGTGCAGTGACCTTCAGAGGCGTAGAATATGTTGCATCCCGTTCTTTTGCTTCCTCAGCAGTATACTTAGGTTCATCTTCTATCCTGAATCCGATGAAATCAAGCACCAGCTTACCGGAATAGTCCTCGATGGTTGCGACATCGCGGAATACTTCCTTTAGTCCGTCGGTGACAAACCAATTGTATGAGTTCTTCTGGATCTCGATAAGATCCGGCATCTGAAGGACTTCATTTATGCTTGCAAAAGACATACGTTCATTGCTACCTAACTTTTCAGGATGTACGCTAATCATATGTGTATTCTTCGCCCTTTCTCTCACAGATATTACATAAATTACAAGTGTATTTACTTTGTAACAAGAGATGATACAAAATCACATTTTGTACAGTGACGCTCGAATACTCGAATTTTCGTCAGTTTGCACAATATTTCGTTTCGCATATACTCGTTTTGCTATAAATTGTAGATGTTCTATGGGGTGTTTTTGTGGAAATTGCAAGGCTACCCAAGATAAAACATTGAATTTTAATTTTACTGGCTTTGAAAAAGAATGTCAAGAAATTTATTTTGAAATAATTTTTTCACCACTGGTCCAGGTGTGTCCTCTGTTCTACTTCGGGATATTTTTCAGGTCGAGTAGTCGGGAGTTTGACACGCTTCTTTTACACTTAGTGTGATAAATTGTCAATTTCAACTGAACCGATAGTATAGTGGGTGGTACAACCGCCATATTGAGCCAAGCTACATAAACACTTTTATGTTTCAGATTTCGACGTTACTGATTATGATTCAATTCCCGTAAAATTTGCGAACTCCTTGATTGAGAGTGAAGTCGAATCATCCATCATGGTTTCACCTCTTTACGTTTATATTAAACAAGGTCATCTGTTTATCCCGTCATCGATAGATTACTCCACTCATTATCGATTTTCAAACGCAAAACGCGGCATAATGCGGTATAGCGAGAATTTCGCCGCTTCTACCGAAATTCTTTTCCGAGAACCGGATGGAATAAGTGGGTGAATACTTTTGAATGAAAACGCTCAGGCTTTTTGATCTGGTCTTTATTCCCTTTTTTACTTCAATACCTATGATGTCCGTATTCTTTTGGATGACAAAATCTATTTCGGCCGTATGCTCACTCGTCCAGTAAAACAGCGGATACCCGTTGGTAGTCAGCGCCTGGGCGATATAGTTCTCAGCTACCGAACCCATGAAAAGATTCGCTTCCCCGCTGAGTATGGTCTGCTGCGGTATACCTGCCCTCATACCCAGCAGGCCGACGTCGCTCATATAAAGCTTAAAAGAGGACAGATCTTCATAGACAGCTATGGGGTTCTGTGCGTGGTCTATCTTATGGCATTTCAGGGCGATGCCGGCTTGCGCCAGCCAGTCGATGGAAGCGCCGAACAGCGTTGCGCTACCACCTCTCTGCACGACTTTATACTGAAACTTCTTGTTTTCCTTCGCCAACTGGGCGGGAACGGAATTATAACAAGCGCGGATCTTCACCGTTTCGGAGATCTCCGCGTATTTCGCCATATCGGCAACGTAGTTGTTCATGATCTCATTTTGAATCGTGGGAACGAGCACGAGTTTACCGTTCTTTACGAATGAATCTACACAGGCTGGCATACCGCCCGTAATCAGGTAGTATCTATACAGTTCGATTGCCTTATAGTACAGGGCGTCGACCATCGCCTCCATTCCAACATAGCAGCGCCGTATCTCCTCTGCAAGCCGTTCTTCTCCGAGTGCCCAAAGGAACTCTTCAAAATCCAGGGGATAAAGGGTTGTGCTTTCTACCTTACCGACTGGAAAGGAATACTTCTCCCTGTTTATCGCCACGCCGAGTATGCTGTTGGCAGCCGCGATATGGTACTCCGGCGCAAATTCACAAAAGTATTTCAGCGAGGTCAGCGCTCGCTCGCATGACTGCACCTCATCAAATACGATAAGCGTCTCACCGGGCGTGATAACGTCATTGACCGTCGTTTCAAGAAAACGGATTAAACGCTCCGGCGTAATATCATCGGCAAAGTAATTGGCTACTAGCAAATTTGTCTCAAGGTTCACATAAACCATATTCCTGAAATGCTTCTCACCGAAATCGTTGAGGATATATGTCTTGCCAACCTGCCGCGCGCCGTATAAAAGCAGCGGCATACGGTTTCCCTGTTTTTCCACTCAAGAAGAAGGGCCTCTATTTTCCTACGCATACAATTCACCACCTGATAAGATTTTACACCGATCAAATCGTTATGTTAAGAATAATGCGGTATTACATGATTTATATCGACATAATTGCCATAACTTCTGGGTACGTTTCGGCTGTTTCCTACCGCCCAGGACAATTGCATCAATTAAATTACACGAAAGAATTTCCTTAATCCAAATTTCGTACAGAATTAAGACATACATGACTGTTAACAATAAGGAAGACAGAAGAGCACCCGTAATAGGGAATTATGAACTATTTTTTTACCACTGATCCAGTTGTATCCTCAACTCCACTTTGGGATACTTTTCAGGTCGAGTAGTTTTACCAATATCGGCCTTTTCTTTTGTTGGTTAAAAGATGAAAAACATGAATCTATATCTGTAACCACTACACCATAACAACAGGAAGAGAGTATTATCGGTAGGAGAGAAAAGCACACATCAATTTCCATTTCTCCCCACTTGCTATCGAAAATCATATATGTAAGAGCAGATACAAAGACTATGTCATTACGAGACTACAGTTGGATGAATCCGTCATATGCTTACTCTTAACTGCATGAAGTATAAACACGGATTATCGAAGGTAAAATACTGAGTCAATCTCAATCAATAGTGGAAATATGTTTCCTACTGAAAGGATAATACTATAAACCGAACAACGCCGTGAACGAAAAAACTCACGTTCACGGATTGTCGGTTTATGATATATGTTTCGAGTCTAGTCGAGAAAGTCACGGAGTTTCTTACTCCGACTGGGATGTCTTAATTTTCTCAACGCTTTTGCTTCTATCTGACGAATCCTTTCACGGGTAACGTTGAACTCCTTACCTACCTCTTCAAGCGTTCTCGGTCTACCGTCCTCAAGACCAAAGCGGAGTCTAAGTACCTTCTCTTCTCGTGGGGTTAAGGTGGAGAGTACATCTCCTATCTGTTCCCTAAGCAGTACCTGAGAAGCGGCGTCAGCCGGAACCGGTGCTTCTTCATCCGGTATGAAATCTCCGAGATGGCTGTCTTCTTCCTCTCCGATGGGTGTCTCAAGCGAGACCGGCTCTTGAGCGATACGCATGATATCACGTACCTTCTCGACCGGTATCTTCAATTCTGCTGATATCTCTTCAGCAGTCGCCTCGTGACCATTGCGGTGCAGCAGTAGACTCGCTACTTTTTTTACCTTATTGATAGTCTCGACCATATGGACTGGAATTCTTATGGTTCTGGCTTGGTCGGCTATGGCTCGGGTTATTGCCTGCCTGATCCACCAGGTAGCATAGGTAGAAAACTTAAACCCTTTAGTATAGTCGAATTTCTCAACTGCCTTTATGAGGCCGAGATTGCCTTCCTGTATAAGATCCAAAAACTGCATGCCGCGACCGACATAACGTTTTGCGATACTGACCACTAGACGTAAGTTTGCTTCCGAAAGACGTTTTCTGGCTGCGGTATCTCCCTGAGACATACGAATAGCTAAATCTATCTCCTCTTTTGAGGTAAGCAACGGTACACGGCCTATCTCTTTGAGATACACCTTGACCGGGTCATCTATTCCTTCCGCAACCGCAATCTCGATACTGTCTATCTCGGGAATTGCTTCTTTTGTCTCTTCATTTATCTCTTCTGCTAGATCTTCAACTATCTCTATTTGATTGCTCTCGATAATCTCATAGAGATTATCGACCTGTTCGGCTTCAAAATCTAACTCCTCGAGTGCGTCGTTTATTTCCTTGGTGGAGAGTTTACCACGTCTTTTACCCTGGTCGATGAGATCCTTTAGTACTGTACGTCCTTCTGACATCTGCTAATTCCTTTCCTATCTTTTATCTGATTTATCTCTCTTTGTTATTTCTTACTCTCTATGAGCTTCTGCAGCTCCTCAATATCCATCTGCATAATATTTTCATCATCCGGCTTTCCGGCGGTGTTTTTCATTTTTTCAATATAATAGTCCGCATCTGCCTGTGAATAATTTCCCTGTGGTCCGGAATGCACTAAACCGACAAGTGCAGACATAAGTTTATCGGGTAGTTTTTCGGTCAATGAACTAATGTTCTTGTATGTCCCGTTTTCAATCGCTTCGGTCAAGGTCGTATATATGGTGTAGATATCAGTAGAGTAGAAATCCTCTTTTGTCACCCTTCCTTTGACTTTGGACCAAAGATCCGGATTCTTGTACAGTAATAATACTAGATGCCGTTCGGCTGAAGCTGCTCCAATGGAAGTAGTTTGT
>WRIP01000014.1 GCA_009782665.1 Oscillospiraceae bacterium | reverse complement strand
CATATATACTTTGCGTTGGGTAGGATTCTCAACAAAGTGGAGTTTCAGTGCTCCTGACAACTCCTTATATTCCTGAACCAATTCTTTCGGAATGAACTCGTTTTTCGTCATGCCCTGCAATATTTCCTTCACCTGCTCGTTCATCAGCGTGCGAGTGGATGATTTATTAACTTTTAAGTAATGCAAATCCTCTTTGAATATCTCGTTAGCAAACAGACTTTTAAGTTTTGTCGTTGCTTGCTTCATTCCACGTTCTTTATCTTCTGCGAATCCTTTTATAAACCCTTCATTTTTGTTTGTGCTGTAGAAAAGCATATGAAGGTGCGGATGGTAGTCTTTATTGTGAAAGCTCGCATATATCTTTAGATTCTCCGGTGAAATATTGTATATCTTTGCAATCTCATCGCTGCGAGCAACTATGAGATTCATAAAGTAATCATGGTCGAGATTTAGACGTTCGCAATCTTCACGCTCCAACGATACAACCTGTCGCCACATAATTGACTCTTGGTTTTCTTCAAGAGCACTCATACTTTCAGCCAGAGTTGTATTGCCATTGTGGCATATTAAATCACCTTGTCTGCTCATATATGCCAGGTAGTTTCCGGCATGTGTTGGATTCTTTATGTAATCGCTTACCATTATCAATTTTGGCATTACTCTATTATCTCCCTGAGATCAAAGACTCTGTTTGACTCACGTAGCAGTTCCACTACTTCCTGTCGGTATTGGAGTAACAGTGCGTGTGATACTTCCAATTCTTCGGCAATAACTCTTTGAAGTACATGCTCATTTATTGCCATTGCAGAGAGGATTTGACGTACCTTATTCATATCTCTATTGCTGACGAGTTCCATTTCAGCTCGAATTGCTTGCTTAATTTCGCTTGGTATTACTGATGATTTTTTGTCTAAGTATGTTGAGTCACGATACATTTTCAAAGCTTCATTCATTATCTGATTTATCGGAGCTCCTCTGTCTTCAGCAATTCTCTTTATATCTTCATAGAGATCCTCTTCAGCTCTGAGTGTTATTTTGACATTCACAATGCTTCCTCCCCCTTTTTCTTTTGTGCTGAAATATCATTTTGTTTTGTGTCGTTCATATTTTTGTGCTGTAGTATCAATAATAATTTTACGTCGTCGTATCAATCATATTTTGTGTCGTCGTATCAATCATATTTTGTGTCGTGCCTTCATGATTTTTTTGTGTCGCGTCGCAAATCTGTGATTTGCGACGAACTTTTAATTCGACGTATATGTATTCTATTTCTTGTATTACCATGTCGGTTGTATATAGGTATTTGAATTATCTGTTATTGATACGCTGTATGTTCCTGTTATGCTCAGGTTACTATATCGGTAGTTGTTTTAATTATTTCCGATGCTTTTTTTATGTATATTTTGATATCTTCAGAGATTGCAGGATAAAGTATGACACTAAAAGTGACGTCATACGCTACAGCATTCCGCAGTGCGGATTGCTTTTCTTAAGGTCAAGTACCGGTAATACCATGCTTTTTCATATGTTTTGGTATTCTGTTGGTAGTGGTATAGGTGACGGCAAATGCGACGGCACAAGAGAGAATTTTGACGTCAGGGTGATGGCAGATTGTTTATATCAGGTGTAGCCCCAGATCTCCAGTTGTTCTTCCGTCCAATCATTTAGTATTTCGGAGGGATCCATTTCTGTACCTGCATCCTTAATATACAGTTCAAAATGCAGATGGTTACCGGAAGAGAATTGTCCTGTGCTGCCTACTTCAGCTATAGGTTGTCCTTGTAGGACTTCATCACCGAGTTGTACTAGGAGTACACTGCAATGATAGTATCTGGTAACATCTCCGTTTTCATGTTGAATTACTACTATGTTACCGGCTTGATCGTTCCATCCGGCAGTGATAACAAACCCTGCTTGTGCTGCGTGGATGGTTGTGCCTTCGGGAGCGGGGAAATCTGCTCCGGAGTGAAAACTTGATGTTTCTTTTCCGTTAAACATAATGGGATCTCTTGCACCGAAACCACTACCTATGTGAGTATTCATTGGCATTGGATATATGTAGTTGGTATTGGTGAAAATGAGAAATATAGCAAGGATGAGTACTAGGAGTATAACGAGTACTGCTATTATGAGAACGGCGATGATTATGAGTGCGATGATTATGATGGTGATACCGGAGAGTTTCTTGTTATTCTCATTACGCCTTCGGGTTATTGCACCGATTAGTGCTCTTGCATACAGTACCCATTCTGTTGCCACTACCTTCCTCCGGCTCTGCCAAAAAGAACTTCTTCATAGGGTAGAGTTCCTACTCTCATATAGTATCTATCGTTACCGGCACAAACGAGACAATGTTGTCGGTTACTGCGATCGATACACTCTATTTCGCCCTCTGTGAGTTTGAGGTGTCTACGTACCAGATCGAGGTCAATTTTATCGGGATAGAAGAAAAACTTGGTAGATGAGTTATTAAACATAGCAGTGGTATAGTGGACTATCTTTTCGTGTAAACAGTCTGCTAGTTGTTGGGTGGCTATACCCATAAGGGTATTGTACTTCCTGGCTCTTTTTACAAAGAAGTTGAGGTACTTGACCATCGTCATATCGTCATCATCGAAGTATAGATACAGCTCATCGATGTTAAGCATGGAGTAGTTGGTTCTATTACGATTCCGGCATACTTCGTTCCAAATATATGTAGTGATGTTGAAGAGTGCTGCCTTGCGTCTTTGTGATGATCCTTGTATCAGTTCCGACATGGAAAAACACATGAGATTATCATTTTTGATATTTGTATGTCCATTAAATATTGCTCCGAGTGAACCTCTGGTACAGTCGGTGAGGTGCAACAGTAAGGTTTTACACATATCTGCACTGATGTTGGAATGTGAATTCGAATCTCTGATTCCGGTTATATAATCATAGAGATTGGTGAATGTAGGAAACTCGGTATTCTTCAATGTATGAATATTGGTGCGTTCTGTAATACCATAGTTCTCATACATTTCCTGTGTTAATATATCGAGTGCTTTCAATTGGGTCGGATCTAGTCCTTCTATCAGTACACTGTAAAAGTCATGAAGCCAGGAGAGATGTTGGTAGAACATCGCTTGACCTCGAGGTACGGAGACTTCTATATCCGGTTCATTCATCGTATCGTCATCATCAAGTCTGAGTTGACGTACTTGGAACGGATTAATGATGTACTCTCCGGAAGCACAGTTATATACCGTTCCTCCGAGATGTCTCGTTACATCGGTGTATTCGTTTTCAGGATCCAGGATCCAGACCTTAGTGCCTCGTATTACCTGTTGGGTCACTATCTTTTTTTGCAGATAGCTCTTTCCCTGTCCGGAAGTGCCGACAATACAATAGTTACTATTAGTTACATTTGAGTCTCTTGCCCAGAGGTCTACGAACATGATTCCGCCGTCAACAGTACCTCCGAGTAACATCCCTTCTTTATCGAGTCTGCACGAATATGAATATGGATAGAGTGCAGCTATAGTTGTACTAGGCATGTTGTTGCTATCGTTAAGGAATAAGTCTCTGCCGAGAGGATATACTGACTTAAAGCCTTCTTTTTGCTCATATGTGAGCTTTTCTGTTGTGATGGCTCTCCCGATGAGAGCCGAGTCAACCTCTGCTTCTATTTTTTCAAGCTCGGATCTGTCTTTTGCATACATCTCAATATATATCGATACACGATAGATATAGCTCTTATTTCGTGCTATTTCCAGATAGAAATTAGTAATAGCATCCTGTTCAATGGCGGCATCCATCAGCTTTGTGCGTTGCTGTGAAAGCTGTAAGCTTCTGTTCTTTATCTGAGCATCCACTAGCCGACGTGCTTCACCGGTTGGCATGGGACTGAGTCTCATGTGGAAGCTGGTATTACGGATACTTGCTATTTCCTGTAAACAGGCAGCAGGTATCTCGTGTGGGAAGTTCTTAACCATTATCGTCTTTCTCAGATGATCGTTCTGGGTGGCATACCGTGTCTCAAAGTCTATTCTACGAGGTGTAAGTCTGCGTAGTATTTCACGGTTATATACATCTCTTTTTGTCTTCTTAATCTTTGGATCGTTATCTACTTCAGTAGTGATGTCATATATATCGGTAGATGTGAACTCTCTCAGCAGATAGTTCCTGAAGAGTACAGATAGTTCTTTTTTATCTGCTTTTTGTATGTTATATCCGTGTCCGATGAGAGTGTTTTGTATATCATCGTCTGCATTGGAGGCTTGATAGACGATATAGAAGGCACGTTGAACGGAGCTGCTTTTTACTTCGGTATCTTCTATCGCAGAGAGAATATCTGATGTGATGTAGTTATACTCCTGTGCCAGTGATTCATAAAACTTCGTTATCTCGGTAAGATCTTCAATCTTATCTGTTGCAAATATGGAGAAGGGTCTTCTGAGGGTATCGAGTAGTTTTGCAAAGTTATCTATTTCGTTTTTCAACTCATCATCGGTCATAATTGAGATGTTGCTTGGAAAGTATCGATAGAGGTAATACATCTTCCCTTCACTGACGACATGGTCATCTTGGAGCTTAAAATCAATCAGAGATTGTATCGGCAGTTTTTTCATCGTTTATCCTCCGGCGACTCACCATGTGTAAATGTTTGAGCAGGGTTGTAGTATTTGATTAGGATCATGAAGTAATAGAGGGTGTTGTGTTCATTTGCATAACGCCAAGAGAGAACGAGAAACAGGATGGGGATCCAAAGCAGATGTAATGCTGACATTACAACGAATAGGATAGATACTCCCATTATTATCAGTGTCTCTGCGACATTAAGTCCGCCTATGAGCATTTTCTTTTGCAGTTTCGGAGGTACTATATACATCTGCTAACCTTCCTATGTAATCTTTGACACAAGTGATATACCTGTTGAGACAACCTGTCCTGCACTTGATACGATACCGGTTACTCCACTGGACATACCGTATTTATCGAGTACTTTCTTTGTTTGAGTCATCCCAATCCAACAAGCAAGACATAGTGTTATATTTGAGTGAAGCATAAAATATACGCCGAGATAGTACAGTGAGGTTTGGATTAGATGTGTCAATGAGATGGCTACTGTTTGTCTTATCCAACTTCCCATTGCTGCGGTTTCGCCTCGTACGATATCTGATACATAAAGACATGGTGTCAGGCTTTGTACAAACATCGTACCGAACCTGGCTAGAGACATGATATAGAAGAAGACACTAGCAGCAGCTACATAAAGATATCCGGCTACAGGGTTTGTTTTGGGTATCCCTTTTACTATCTCTGATACGCTTGATAGTTGTAGGGATCCTGCAAGGGTGCTAGTGATGGTGAGTATGTATTTGCCTGCGTAGGGAGCTATTATGGCAAAAGCTAACCCTTTGAAGAAATTACCGAAGATTACTGTATAGTCTATCTGTCGTTGTCGTGCTGCGTCTTCAACTACATCGAAGATCATCAGTACCGTTGCGGCAGCGACGATACCCATACTGATCCATCTTGAGAAGTCCAAGAACTGATTGATTATGGCTTCATTCCAAAACCCATCAGCTGATGAGGTTGATTTGTATATAAGGTTTTCGCATTGGGCAAGGATCCATTTGCTTATACGCAACCATGTTGCATCCCAGAGTTCAGTCAATAACTCGTCAATACCTGATAAACCCAGTAGCCATTTAAGGAACATCATTATTCTCTTTCGTCTTATTTTTATCTTTCTTTGTGAGGCTAAACATTGATTATCATGGGTCCCCAAGCATAGAAGGAACCGAGTAACAGGATTGCTGCGAGCGAGATGACTATTTGTACAATGTGTTTCTGACTTGTACCTTGACCACTTCTTCTATCGGTGACAAGACCACCGATACCGATGACTAAAAAGACCACGCAGATCAGTATCAGTACGGGGATAATGAGATTTGTCAGTGCGGAGTAGATATTGTCCCACAGGGTATTTCTCCAAGCACTGAATACATCACCAAGAGCGAGTAATGGTATATGTGTAATAATGTTCATTTCTTTTTCCTTTCGTTTTTATATTAGGCACTAATTCGTGCTTTGTGATAAGGTATTGACATATTGAACCAGGTCATCGTTGTAGTCTTTTTTCTTCGGAGGTTTATCGTAGATAACACCTTTGTATCCGATTTTCTCAAGCGCTTTCCTGCAATCTTCTCGTGACTTGTTTCCACTGTCATCATTGTCCTGACACAGGTAGATAATCTCTATCTGTGTGTTTTTTGTAATGTGATATTCCAGAGCTTTTTTTGATACTCCGGATAAAGAGAGATATCCATAGTCATATATGTCGAGTTCATGTATCTTCGTGAGTGTCATGAGCGAGAGACAATCAATTGCTCCTTCACAGACAAACAGTTTCGTTGGTGGGAGAGATATTGGCTTTGTTAGGTTTATGGAGAAACTGACAGCCTTATCACTACCCTTCATATCACCACGATAGTTGTTGTCCGACAGTGTTGTTCTAGCATGTGCATGCTTGATTATTCCGTCATAGTCTTTACCGCAGAAACACACGTTACCTTTATCGTCCTGATATATCTCGTTGCGTTTAATAGCGTCTGTTACGATTTCAGGATCAATACTGCGTTGTTGCACAAGGTATGCCCATGCCCTTTTATATAACCCCTTTTCCTTTGGATTTAATTGAAGTGATTCCTTTTCGTATACTAGGGTGTCTTTAGTGGATTCTTCTTTATCTGATGAGAATAATGGCTTTTCATTATCATAGATACCAATCTCTCTGATGAGGTGATTTATCGCTGACGGATAATCATTGTACTGAGTAAACTCCATAACAAAGTCTATGATTGATCCGCCTTTGCTTTGATTGCTGTGTCTCGAATAGAGATTTTTACTTTTGGTTATACGTATGCTCTCATGTTCTGTGAGGGTATATGTATCATTACTGATCATCTTGACCGTGTACCCCAAGTTGGCAGCATAATCTACGATGTTGATTAGATGCTTAACCTGTGCCACTCGTTCATTGTATTTTGTAGTCATTGATTCATCCTCCGGAGTATCTACATATGCGTGGATTCTTCTTTTGTGTCGGTATTAATTTTGTACTGCTACTACTATCAGCTTTTCATCTTTATCTCCGTAGGAGCAGGTTTGAATTGTAAGGATGTTGTCTGTGATATCCGGTTTGATATCGCTCTCTATTTCAGAGAGCTTTTTAGCTTTTGCAACATACGTCTGGAAGTCACCGTAGTTCGCAAAGTCGAATTGAGTATATACGAGGGTATCTTCGGTTTCGTTGGTGGTTGTAAACGCTGAGAAGACTGTATACTCCAGATTATCGTATAGTGTTGTTAATCTGATAGTTGGTATTTCAGCTGTATCTAGAAATATCCTTAACTGTCCGAATAGAGCTCCGGATCGGGTTGCATGTCCGTATAGAAGTAGATTTTGACTTTGAGGTAGTATGCTGCAACGATAGTCCAAGAAGGGTGTGCCATAGACACTGTATTCATCATAGAAATTGGTTATTAGATATTTTTCATTATCTACCGTTTGCATTACCGGAAAGTTAATGTCCGTTCCTTCTATTGATATCCAACCGACTATTTCTATGTTTTCTTCGAGTAACTCGGTAAATGTCGATTGTATCTGAGGTTCTGTTTCTTCCGGTATATTCGACTCTTCTACGTCAAATATGGGTTCTTTGATGATGGGTACAGATATCGGTATTTCGATGATATCTTCAGTTATTGGTTCTTCTGAATAAGTATTAGGGCTACAGGAAGAGAGAGAGAAGAAGAGAACAACAATGAGAGGAATTAGACATAGTCGTTTGTTGTTCATGGGTTTGCTGTTCTCCTCTTCAAATGGAATGAGCTTTATCAATTATCCGGTACCGGATATATGCAGTACGTTTGAGTCATCGTCCGGTTCTGCTTCCCTTTGTCTTCGCTTCTTAGCTAATACCAACATTATCAGGACGGCAGCTAAGATTAATATGAAGGCTCCAACACTTATGAGTATTATTGTTGATGTACTCATCTTTGCTTGCGGTATGACATCGGGTAATAGATCTATTGTTACTGCTTCAGGTGTTACCGGTTCCGGGTTACTGTCTTCAGGCTGCTTTACGGTCAGATCCAGATCACTGCTGCCATATACAGCTTTACCTCTTATGCCGGGTGCGTCCGGCATATCCCACACTGCTTCATACATAGCTAAATACTGTGCTACATAACGCTCGGTAGTGAATATGGCATTGCGTTTTTCAGTGCCTTTCTCTGTATAGACTTTACCGTCCCATTTGGCATCTGTGATTCTTACTCGTTCTGAGTCGTATCCCAACGCAGTCACGATCTTCTCCTTGAAATCGTCGATAGCAGGACGCTTATCGTTATATGGGATATATACATCTTTTGTATTCTTCATGAGATAGTAAGCTGATTGGTAGCCTTCAAAGACTGCCGGTGCATCGTTTGATTTCAGCCATTGGAAGGGTTCTTTTTGTACCGTTGCATACAGATAGATTGCTCCGGTAATTGTTTGACCGCTTAGCTTATCATAGTGTGATACCGTCATCTGCTGCTGTGGTTTAGGTATATACTCCTCCCATCCGTAATCTATAGTTGCACGCACTGTGTCAGTTCTGTTTGTGAGTGTACCTTCATCGTATGTGACTGCTATCAAAGGCAATTCATATATTTGTCCGTCTGTGTGACGATACATATATGTTTCGGGTACATCTTCTTCTGTCAGACCATCATATTCAACCGTCACCGTTGTACCGGATTCTTTTAGGTTTACATCCTTAACGGTTTCCGCTTTTGATATATGTGCTCCTACAGAAGATATGAGTACAAGGAGTATCAACACAAAGGAAGAAACGTATTTTGTGATTGATTTATTCTTTTTGTAAATGAGGTAGAGTATACCAACTCCCACAAGAATTATTATGATTGTATAAACATATGTAAGCACTTTGGTGTTATCTTTTTGTGCAGGGAACTCCCAATCGACAATATGTCTGTCTAATGCTTTGTCTTCTTCCCGAAGATAAATGATACTGAGGTATTCTTCCTTACCGGAGTTTTGTTCTGTAAACTGCGGTACTTCCGGGTATCCCAGTTTTTCATCATCAGTTACTTCATATTCCGTACCGGTATTCGGTACGTTCATTCCGCTGTTTGCTATGTACAACTGAGCGGATGACGGTGCCATATACATTGCGGAGAACATCCCGATTATGGCTTCATCGGTAGTCGGAAAATCTGATGTGCTTCCGTTTACTTCACCGAGCACTATATGGTGTTCATTCAGATCGATATAGTATCTGTTGGGAGGTATCTCCTCCTTGAGATAATATGTATCAAATCTGTAGGAGTCAGATTCAGCTTTCCCGTATTCGTCAGTTACGAGCATTTCCAATAGTTCATCATCTGAGGCTCTGTATAGTCCATATGAAGCACCCTGTAGAGGTTTCCCATCAAAGGCAGAATACTTTGTCAGCTCAAGATTTCCTTTTTTGTACTCGTTAAATACCTCATACTCGTTGTCGTATGGAACGAGAGTTACATCGTACCGTTGCTCGTTCGGTATATATCCGAACGCAGGTTCTTTTTCTATGAAGTAATAGTCACCAGGTAACAGTTCATCTAACCTGGCTACTCCGTACTCATCTGTAGTAATGGTTCCGACTAGTTCATCATCTTCATTGAATACATCAAATACAGCTCCTTCGACGACAAGTCCTTCTATCTCTAAGTCTGTCTTATTTATTACGAGGCTTCCGTAGTGAGTGTTTTGGATGTTTCTGACGTTATTGCCGGGTCTAACTGTTAGGTCATATCGAGTATCATTCGGGATATATCCTGAAGCCGGAGATCTCTCAAAGAAATAGTAGTCTCCTAGTTCGAGTTGGTTAAGTCTTGCAACACCTGATGAATTTGTTGTGATTGTACCGACTAGGACATCATCTTTTGTATAGACTTCAAAGACTGCTCCTTGTATGGGATGATCTGCAATATCGGTATCTGTCTTGTTTATGACGATATTTCCGTATGGAGAGTTGAGTCTGAAATATGCAAGTACGGGATCGGGGGCAGTACGACTGCCATAGACAAATACCTTATCTTGTACTCCGTTACCGGTTGCATATGCGATATCTCGGATAAGAAACACACTTGATGAAGTATATGTGTTTGATGTTCTTCTCCCTGATACAAGAACGTTTTCAAAAGGGGTAGGTGATGAGATTCGAAGAGTGTTTCCACTGCGAGACGCAGTATATCCCATTCCTTGAAGTACGGATACTAAGTTGTAGTACTGGAGTACTCCGGTAGTGTCGGTTAATGTAATCTCATGTAGTTCTGTATCAGGATTATATGTTGCTTCATAGGTAACAGCTAATGATGTTGTACTTCTGGTAAATGATGGTCTTGTGCTGTGATTAAACATCTGCTCATAGATCCTACCGACTACAGTAAGTACATCACCACTGTATGTACCGGTAATGGCATATGACAGAAAGTCGGAATTATTGATTAATCCGTGTGCTATCTGCCATATACATATCTGTGTTGCCACACGTTCGATATCAGCAGAATATCCGTATTTGGTATTTCCGTCATATCCGTAAAGCAGGATTAATCTTATACGTTGAAGTTGCTCTGCACTCAATGAACTTATTGACATAACAGTATCTTGTGATCCGTCAGGATTCTGATTCGCTCTGTCTAAGCAGTAGGCTATATTGCCGTCATATGTAAATGAGTAGTAGTAACCTGCACCGGCAAAGTTAAATGGAGCCGGTAAGCCTGATGATGACCCAAACCCATAAGTAAATGCTGTCATAGGGGAACTGGAAGCCGTTGCTGCTGAGACTAATGCAGCAAGTGGCATTATGAACAGTAATAGGGTCAGTGCAATTGTGATAATTCGTTTAGATTTCATCGTTCCGATCCTCTCCATTTATTCTGAATTTCTGTGTCTTTGTTTTATCCGTAGAGTACGTAGATATCATATTCTCCATCACGGAACTCATAGATTATCTTGATCACCGGCATACCGGGTTCCAGTCCTTCTGATACAAGCATGTCGTATATCTGTCCAATCTGCCAGTAGACATCTCCTTTGACTAGTTCCCATGATCTTTGCCATGTACTCGCAGGAAACATAAATCCTGAATTTCCTTTATTGAGCCCTGAGTTAGTACCCATTCCCAATCCGTTAGCGTATGTAAGAGCTTGAGAACAGAATGATGATACTTCTGATTCTGAAGGGAGTGGGAACGGTCTGGACGGAGTCGTGGTACCGCCTCCGGTACTTCCGCCTCCACCTCCTCCGGTACTTCCGCCTCCACTTGATCCACCGCCTTCATCGCCACCTGTACTACCGGTATTGTTACCTCCACCGGAACTACCACCGGTTGATGTATTACCTCCGGAACTACCAGTTCCGGTTGAAGTAGTTTCTTCCGGTTCAGATTCAGGGATTGGTTTTTCGATTACTAGTATGCTATATGTTTCTTTGTACTGCGGCATAAAGACGAATTTACCATTTGCTTTACCGGTTACTCCGTAGGTGACAGTGAGTGTTGCTTTTCCGGTTTTTAGAGCACTGATACTCTCTTCGTTCGACAGGTAGGAGATAATGGATTCATCTGATATTCGGACAAGTCTTTGTTGATTGTCGAGTTTCAACTCAGACTTTTCACCTTCCTCAATCTCAATCACTTCTTCGTGAACTATATGCTCACAGTCGGTTACGACTATATGATATTCATATTGCTTGAGCTCTCTCGGTTCAACCAAAGATATATCTATCGGGACATCTATATGAAGATACATACGCAGCTTGGAACGTATTTCTTCATATAGGGATGGTGTTGGTTCTACAGGAGGCATATACTCTATTTCTCTTACGAAGCAGGTGACTGTTACGTCGTGCATTGCGTTTACAGTTATTAGACCGGTTTCGTCAACTATAACTGCAACAGGGCAGTCAGATAGATATGTGATTATCTCGTTTGCTTCAGGCGTATATGCAATATCGTATGTATCGCCTACTTTGAGAAATACGGTTTCATGACCGGTTTCTACCGTTATGGAAGTATCAGGTATTTGTTGCAAACGCCAAGGTTCTGCGACATAAATGACTGCTGCCATTGATAGTACAAGAAGAATTACGAGAGTGAGTATTGCAGAGTTCAATACTCTGCGGTTTCTCTTCTTGTTCTTTTTTGTCGGTACCGGGGTTGAAGTGTTTACTTCAGGTTCTGCTAATTCTTGGTTTTGATCTTTACCTTCGTTTGTATTCATTTTGAGCTCCTTCTTTTATTTACTACTATGCCATTCAATATTTCTTGTTTATTGCTTCAAAGTTCATTTACCCAGTCGAGGTCTAATAGTTGGAGTATCTTCTCAATGATTACCTCATCAGTGACTGTAGGAGAAAATTTATGTGCTATAAGGGAGAAAGGAATAGAAACAATCCTTTTTGTGTTGTCTACGGGGTTGGTAACTACTGGTGTTCCTGCCTTTTCTGCCTTAGGTCTTTTGGGAAGTCTTGGGTTTATGACATCGCGGATGTTATTCTTCGAGAAGTCATCCAGATTCTTTATTCTTTGGGATGTATCTATCGTCATACCTTTTCCGGATTCCCTTAGTACATCTGCAATTCTCTTCTGAGCAGGCTCGGAAAGTGATGATATGTTGACTCCGGCTGTTACCGGTATATCATCGTTATCGACCATCTCGAGTAGCTCCGGAGTAAGAGAGATTAAGCTAATATATCGTTGTATTTGTGCTCTGCTAACCCCTTCTTCTTCAGCAACAATTTCATAACTATTGTGCTTATTTAACTTTTGCTCAATTTGAGCAAAAGTTAAATCCGTACGTCTTCCTTGTTGCTTTAATACATCGATTTTCAGCTTATATGCTTGTACTCTTTCACTCGGTAAAATCTTCTCTCGATTAAGAAGATTGCTGCCTACAACAACGTTAGCTGCTGTAATATCATCGTATTCGTTGATGATACATGGTACTTCGATTAGTCCTGCTTTTTTCGCAGCGTATGCTCTTCTGTGACCGGAGAGTATCATGAAGAGATTGTCTTTCTTATTAATCTGAAGGGGAGTATGAATACCGTTCTCTTTGATATCTGCAACGAGTGCTTCCATCTCTTCGTCGTCTCTGACTTTGAATGGCTGCTCACTATGACCTGCTTCGACATTTGAGTATGGGAGTAAAGTATCGATAGGCTTATTCACGATGGCTTTTGATAAATCTATCCCAAATATGTCAGCAGTATTTCTGTTTTCAATTTTATTTAAAAAGAGGTTTGCTGACGCATTCTGATGAGACTCATCGCTTTTTGTCGATTGCTTTCCAAAGTCTTTTGTGTTTAATGTTGACATAAACTTATCTCCTAAATATTTAGTCGTCGAATAATACTTTATACGTTTAGCTGTTTGACATAATGATTTCTGCTATCTGTGAATACTCAGCTCCGAGCTTACTATCTTTCATTGATACTATACTTTGACGATACACTGTACTCTTTGGTGCTTCTACCGATCTATGTATTACTACGGGATACACCAGAGATCCGTATTCTTCTCGAATTGCTCCTTCAACATCTTTACCGGTGTTGGTTTGATCGCACATCGTTATTAACATACCTTCATATTTTAGTGAAGGGTTTATAAATGCTTTGACTTTACTTACGGTATTAATGAGATCGTTTGTTCCACTAACTGCGAATAACTGAGGTTGCATGGGTATGAGTACGCTGTCAGACGCTGTCAAGGCATTGACAATGAGGATGTTAAGGCTTGGCAAACAATCGATTAAGATATAGTCATATCCCAGAGCTGTATCAGATTGACGAAGGATACCCCGAAGAATATATTCTCTGGAAATCTCATTCATGATTGAAACCTCAAGCTTTGCTAGGTTGATGGTGGAAGGGATGAAGTCGATATTTTCTTTGTTTCGTCTGATTGCTTTATCAAGAACATATTTTTCTTGATTGAGATGTGAAACAAACAGGACGCTTATTGTGGGATTGTCATCACCTTCATACCCTAAGTACAGCGATAGATTAGCTTGAGGATCCAAATCGACACACAACACTTTCTTTCCGGCTTTCGTAAAAGCTGCTGCCAGATTTGCAGTGGTAGTAGTTTTGCCTACTCCGCCTTTTTGATTAACGATTGATATAATCTTCATATACTCTTTCTCCTGTTAAGTAATGTTGGTAAATTCATTGTTTAGTTCGTTTTGCTATATCTGCTTTTAAGTCCATATTCGTATCGTTCACTTTGGATGTTTTTCCTTGCAACATAACATTCCAGATACACGCTTGCATATACTTCACATGATTCCTAATCTCTACTTCGCAAGAAGCTATTTGATAATCATCAATGGCTGTTTCCTGTAGTGTCTGAATATTGAAACTGGATTTTTCTTGTTCAATAAATTCATTGAGCATTTCACTTACTTCGTATGCTGTTACTGCTCTTTTATTTAGGATAATTTCGCTATGCAGTAGAAGCAGTTCAATAAGAGCTTTTACAAAGAGTCTGAATGATTCCAATTGTGTATCAACATATATCTGATATGATTTAGATTCGTTTTCATAGGTATTAACTAAATCTTTTAAGAAAATCATTCTATTATCATAGTTCGTGAGATAGTGAATGGCTGCTGTTATGTAGTTTTTATTTTTTTTGTGCAGATCAGGTATTACGTAGTCATTGTATAGTTGGTCAATGATGGAGTTGGTAAGCTCTCTCTTTGCATCGTCATCCATCTCTCCATCTCTTGTTACTATATTCTTACTCTTAGTATTATTAGATGGATTGATTTTGATGTTCACAGTGTTATTTTTCTCTCTGTTATTGTTAGTATCCTGATTTTTACCAATGGTCATGTCCTGATTTTTACCAATCTCCGTGTCCTGATTTTTACCAATCTCCGTGTCCTGATTTTTACCAATCTCCGTGTCCTGATTTTTACTAATCTCCGTGTCCTGATTTTTACTAATCTCCGTGTCCTGATTTTTAAGAATCTGCTTTTCATCAATTGTTTTATCTTGCATGGGATCTGTAGAAAGTATGTATATTGTGGAAGCACGCATACCATTTTTCGTTCGATTTTTCGTTGTTATATACTTGTCATCCATAAGTATATGTATATATTTATAGTATGTTTTAATACTTATTCCTAAGCAGGATACAGAGTCTGATAGTGAAGGAAATGCTTCATATCCGGTACCTGCATACGAACACAAATATGCATAAATCGCTTTAGCTTTTATATCTATGTTTTGATCCAACATGACTAGTTTTGGTACAACTCCATAGCCTTGTTGTTCGATGAAATAATCAGAAACATAGCTAAAACCTTGGATACAATGCGTGATGAAGCTAATTGGAAGGGGAAAGGGCGCGACGCCTTTGAAAGGTATTGTTTAATGGAAATATTTAGCCTCAATGATCTCTCCGAGCTTATGAATGACTTGCTGGTCGAACTCGTAGAAGCGCATGATAAATATATGAGAACAGATACTGCTTTATCTACGAAATATTGAATCAGTAAACATCAGGTTAACTCTGAAAGAAGGTGATTTCATGGCGACTCTGGACACGGTACTCAAGCACGGCCAAAATAATGAACGACTGGACACACTATCAAGTAAAGTTAATGCGCTGAAAAGGCGACGCGATGACATTGCTGCTGTAAAAACCTCAATAAAGACATGTAATAATCTCTATTATGATGTTATCAACCAGATAATTCGTGATACAAACACTTGCCTTGACGAC
>WRIP01000013.1 GCA_009782665.1 Oscillospiraceae bacterium | reverse complement strand
TAATGTTCGGGTGTATAGTAGAAGATGGAGAGAATAAGGGAAATACTGACAACTAATGCAAAGGTAAAGGTCAGCATCTTGGTCTTGAAGAAGGGCTTAGCGACCTCGAGGAACAGTATCCCTCCGATCGCAAACATATGTCCTATAGCATAGGACGAGATATATCGGTTGAAGGACATCAGTTCAACCGCTCCCGTATTCTCATAGAAGTAGGTATTTGGGAACTGGGTGGTAAACAGATAAGCATGAAACAGATAGTATGCAATGAATCCTAGACTCAGCAGGATCGACAGTGCACTTACCCTTAGTATTTTGCTTGCGTTCCAGCTGAAGAGTGAGATAACAATAGGTATTAATGTAAACACTACCAGCATCTCGGCAATAGTTCCAAAACAGATTATCGAATGGTTGAAGAACCTGAACATCATCTCTTCATACACCAGATTAAATACCACGTTCTGTCCGCTCAACACATCCTTGATTGAGTAGACATAGACAGCATCACGGGAGACAGACTTGAGCGTTTGATAATGTATCCCCCACACCCTATATATCAATATGATACCAATAAAAAGCAGCAGTATGGATACCACACGAAGTATAACGGGTCCCTGTTGCTCAACTAATTTCGTAAGCTTTTTCATATAGAAAATAGTAAAGAACACTATGACTGCCAGTATGAGTGCTGCCACTCCCCATATAACTCCGACCAACAGAAACAGCGGTACTGAGATTACTGCTAACAGCAACACGGCTGCGTATCGTCGAAAAAACTCATTTCGGGTTGCCAGACTATCAGAGGGAAATGTTCTCGAGATGAGCATATCGACTACCATTACAGCCGCAGCTACAAATGCTACTGCTAGTCCCATATCCTTACATAGAGTCAGCACCATTAGCACTAATAGGCTCCCTATATACCTTACGCCTTTCGGTTTATTATCCGAGTACCACATAAGCAGAGAACCTGCAAAGAGAAAACCTATCTGCATGTCGGCATATGACGTAGCATAGGCTCGCAGTCCTTCCGAAGCATGGAAAAACGCATAAATGCCGGTGAAGGAAAATGCCGTCAGACTAATAGTGGTAATGGCGTTTTCAAACCTAACCCTGCTAAACATAGGGGCTAACGCCGCTACAATCATAATATCGTAGGCAACATAGGTGCGATATTCTATGAATTTCCGACTGAAGAACTGTATGAAGTAGCTGAAGACAGGTAATGCGGGAGGATATGCCAACGGTGAACTCACCGGTACAAAGGTGTACAGTTTATCGTAATAGAAGACAGTTTTAGCCGCAACTCCCCAAAAAGAAAATTCATCCCAATCACGGAAGATAGCGTTCTTACTTTTAAGCAAGAAATAGAAGAACACCACACCGACGATAAAGAAGATTACCCCTACCGAAAGATACTCCTGCATTACCTCGAAGAAGGAATACCGCTTCACAAAGAAGACATAGACCAACCCTAAGACGGCAGCAGTATATATGACATATACTCCAGCCACAAGTAGATTTATCATACCCATCAGACACAGAAACACCGTTATTAAAGCTATCGCGAATAATGGCGATGCTGCCGGAGAAAGCTTAAATTGTTTGGAAAAAAAGAGTGATAGCGCAATAATTGCAGCTATCGGTAGTATGATGTCCATATATCATCCTCTAGCTAAGATAGTATCCGGCAAAGACTTCGCATGCTGCGACAATCGCTAGGAAAAAGGAGGAAAACAAAGTAAAAGAGACGGTCCTTCGGGTGGAGTTCGCCCGTATTATTTCTCTCGAGAGATTTGATAGTGTAAGAGAAGCGATAAATATGGAGGGGATGAAGTAACGTGCCTGAATACCGAGTATAGTACTTCCCCCGAGGCTCGAGTCCACGACATAGAATCCCGCAGCTGTTACGATGTACATTAGCAGAAACAGTATTAATAGAAACACTGTGTTTTTTCGCCTCTTGTCTTTTTCGGTTTGGTGAGAATATGACAAACTTGAACATAGCACCAGCTGAATCGGTGTCAGTATGGAAGTCAGCTGTGTTGCTAGATCCAGATGACCAAACAGCCCATATTCAGATATATAGAAGCTGCTTCGGAATCCATCGACGAAAACTACCATCAGAAATCTCAATGGATTCTTTAAAATATATCCGATCTGAGCGGATTTATCCACTCCGATGAGTATATGTGAGGGTATAATATTATGAGAAAAACTCCTCGCATAGAGCAGGCTCAGCTGCCAGACAGCAACCCCGACTACAAGCATCAACCCAAATATAGCATAGATATTGGCTTTAGGCTTTAGGCTATTTTGGGGGATGGTAAAGAGTAATAGTGCGAGCGGAAGATAAAGCGGTTTTATCTGGACAATAATCGCAAAGGCTGCAACGAGTAGCAGGATATCGGTTTTCACTATCTCCTCTTTGGATATTATACCAATAAACACTAGAAATGATGCGATTAACATAGCGTCATATGACGTTGAAGCTGCCATAAAAACCGACAGCGGGAAGAATGCGGTGAGCATTATGGCGATGTGGTTGCGTACGGCATTTTTAAGCGCATAACCGACTGCAAAGGAAACCATTACGACATTTATCAACCGAGCCGCATATAGTGCAGCTAGTGCACTCTTAGTGAATAAGGAAACAACTGCAATAGCTACCGCAGCCGGCAGATATGGCAGTATGAGAAGTGCATTAGAGTAGGGCTGTGCTCGGTCGGAATCTTCTGCCCGATAGGAGCCCTTTGAGAGATAGCTCTGCATCCGCTGGGTAGCTGTAGGCTGTGCATGGTACAGCTCATACATCTTTAGATTCTCGGTAAAGTTGTCATAGAGCGCGGTAACCTCATCCGGAAATTCAAAATCACCGCTGAACCGTAGACTGCCGGTTGAAATCGTATAGCATCTAGCAAAGTGATTTGCTTCATCCGGTACCTGTAAGGGTGCTGAGGCGAAGGTAAACGCAATGCCCGCTACAAGGAAAAGCAGAAAGGCTCTGGTATGTGTCTGTCTTATCCTTTTCACCATGATATATATGAAGCCGTATACTGCCGAAAAGCACAGCATGGAAATCGGTATCAATATATCACCAATCAGACGTGGAGTTGAATAGATAGTTTGTGAGACGAATGCAAAAAGTGCCACAACCGACAGTGTGACAATATATATCGATTGCCAGGAGATATCCCATTCTCGGTTCTTTCTGTAGCTAACTGCCGACATCAGAAGCTGTCTTAGCGTCAGTAACAGTGATAGCCACAGCAATACTCTGAAGCAAGAAAATTCGACATATGTCGTCACCCGGTTGATCTCGATACCGCTGAAGATGATAAGGGTAGAGGTTACCTCCGTCGGATAGATACGTATACCATATATTGCATCAAAGTCAGCTATTGCCCTGTATGTGTTTTCATCGACCGGTTTCATGCCGACCGTAAAACTACCTATTACCCCTCGACTGATACCATCGAACCTAAGTACCATCTCGGAACAATCCTGCTCGGGTCGGGTCAGATAGATATCTATCGACTGGGCGGCTATACCTCCAATGTTTTCTATCTCAAAGTATGAATCATTAGCCAATGATAGATATCGGTTTTGCTCCGCTAGATACTCGACTGCTAAAAAGTCACCATCAGCAAAGTACCTCATCTCGTATTGTTCGGGTTGTTTGGAACGTTTGATGGTAGAAAAAAGAATCTCGACCAACACCGCTATCGCCATTGCAATAATTACAGTAAGCAAGATTCTTATGAGTTTCTGTTTACGCAATACCAAATCCTCTTCAGCTATAGTTCTATCAATTCATCATAGACGAAATCACGTTTTGCTGCCTGACCGATGACCTCAAACCACCTTATGGGAGAGATTCCGGTACCCGGGCGCTTAACTGCCAGATTATGTTTGCTGAAGATTTCTCCCTGCAGAATATCTCGCCCTGCAACTATGCTTTTTCTCGCCACGTCGATATTCTTGAGTTCCGATTCGGTTGGGACTTTTTCCTGTTGTCCCAAGGCCAGTTCGATGTTTCGTATGGCTTTGACCATCGCTTTGAGTTCATCTGGTTCTGCACTAGAGGAATGATCCGGTCCCTCAAACGTCTTATCCAGTGTAATATGTTTCTCTATGACCTTAGCACCCAGAGCCACCGCGGCAATAGCTGCCTCTATACCGAGTGTATGATCACTGTATCCCACATCTCCGCCAAACTCCTGTTCCAATGCGAGCATGGCTTTGAGATTTGCATCCTCAAAGGGTGTCGGATACTCGGTGTTACAGTGAAGCAGACATACACTCTCGGCTCCGTTTTCCATCAGAGTATCTCTGGCAAATCGTACCTCCTCGAGGGTGCTCATTCCGGTAGAGAGTATAACTGGTTTTTGCAATGCTGCGATTGCCAGCAGCAGCGGCAGGTTGACTATCTCACCTGAAGGTACCTTGATTATCGGCATGTCTAACGTCTCGAGAAACTCAAGACTGTCGATATCAAACGGGGTGGAGATAAACATAATCCCTTTAGATTTAGCATACTCAAACAGCTGTTCAAACTTATCAAACGATAGGAAGAATTTCCTCACCATATCCAGCTGACTCTCTTCGGCACCGGTCATTTCAATTTGGTAAGGTGCCTTTTCTGCAAATATCGAAATGACATTCTCAGGAACGTAGGTTTGAAACTTCACCGCATCCGCACCTGCCTCATACGCTACATCAATCAATTTCTTTGCGAGTAGTATATCACCGTTATGGTTAACCCCGGCTTCGGCAATTATGAATGTATGCATGGCAATCTCCTTTACTGAACCTGCTGCACAATAAATAATCTTCCTAATCTATATATTTGGGTACTCTGCCGTAAAACATACCGTTGGCAGCATACTCCTCTAACTCCGTTTGGGTAAGTTGTTTAATGATATACACCGTCAAAAGTTTTTTACCGAACATCACCGACTCTGTATATGTCTCAAAATAGCAATCGATATCGACATACCCTTCCATCATAGCGGTTCCGCAATCCGCGGCTACTGCCCAACCATAGGTGAATCGGTCTGATGCAATATACATCAGTGTTCCATAGGGTATAATATCTGGATTGGTGGCAACGAATCCCTGTATCAACTTCATTCCGCTGGCTCCGAAGGTGTTGGGTCCGAAACTATATGCTGTACATATCGCATCCTCAATGATGTCCTCATACTCATCGGGTATGCCGTCAATAATCTCAACATCGCAGTATTTACTGCCGTCAAAGAAACTTGCCGCAGCTAACGGATCCCCTGTCAGATACAGTTCGTCTATTGCCGGTTCCAATACTACTACTTCGATGAGAGTGGTTGACTCTAGCAGGTCATCTACATATCGATCGAGATAATAATGCTCTTCGCTGCCATTGACACCCTCTCTCAATACTTCTTCTTTTTCTCTTGAGAGTAGCGGACTCTGTCTGGCTATTCTGGTGAAAGGTATTTCATGAATCTCAACCTGACGTTCGACATATGTTACCCGCTGTATGGTCACTTCGTCATCTTCATTCAACAGATAGGACATATCTACCGAGATTATATCCTCTTCAAAGATGTCGATATTTAGCTTTTGTAACGCCTGCTCCAGCGTTTCATCCAACACATTGGCAGTGATAGAATCACCGTCAACCGTTATGGTTATGGGATAGGATCTGACCACCGTAAGCAGATCGGAGGAGCCGAAATCCTCTCGATCGACCCTATCCGCTTCATGCAACCACACCACATTAGCTGCAATATCACGAGAGGAGTCGAGATTAGTCCATACAACCTGAGAGGGTTCAGTCGGATTTCCCTCGTCACTGATATAGCAGAGATTTCCGGTAGTACAGAAGAAAAATATCGGGAAGAGGAAGAGTAGCAGCAGCGTAACTATGGATATGACTCGTACGTTGATGGTCGATATCAATATCCTCTCAATCAGCGAGGGTCTATAGATCTCTCCGGACAGATAGATGATACTGTTAACCGTCGTATTGGTATTCTTCTTACTTCTTTTGAAAGCTCTCTTGCTATCGAGGACCGCTTTGTCCAGATGGATAATTGAGATTATCTCCTGTCCGGTCCGATTATCTATCCCCCGAGCGTTGATATACTCATATCCTGGTGGTTGTGCTATCGTGATGAGCGTATGTGGTGTCTTTTGTAATACCATCAGCCTAGACGGTTGCTGTTCTGTTTTGCTATCCGAATCACCAGTATGTACCATATTCTTAACTGCATCACCATCATCAGGGAAACTTCGCTTCGACCTTTGACCTTTAGAACTATTGCTTGATTTTTCCGACAGCGGTATGTCTCCGATGTCAGAATAAGTATTTTTATTCATACCCGAACCCACAAATATTTCCACGCTGCATGGCGCAAAAAACATTTTTTGTAAACCCTTTATATTGTTTTTCCTGTTGTTTAACAAAATTCTTAATCTCTTCCCGTTCGGAGTAACCATCCTTAGGGCATTGGCTTTTGATAATCGGGAAATTAAGTGACATTACGTATGATTGTATTTCGCTCTCACCACACAGAATGAGCGGTCGAATCATGGTGATGTTCTTTCGCGAGAGATAGGTTTTCGGCTTGAGACTCTCCATTCTGCCTTGATGTATGAGATTGAGAAACAACGTCTCCACTGCATCATCCATATGATGACCCAATGCTATTTTACTACATCCTGCCTCTAAAGTCATATCATGGAGTATCCCCCTTCGCATTCTAGCACAGAGTGAACAGGGGTTCTTTTCATTCCGCTTGTCAAAAACAACCTCTGCTAGGTTGCTTCTTCGAATAGCTATCGGGATATTGTTTTGCTGACAGAATTCTTCGACAGCTGTGTAGTCGGTTGCCTGTGAATTGAACTGAGCATCCACTATCGCTACAGATAAACTAAATCGTTTGAGAGAATAGCTTGAGATCTTAGTCAACGCAGCGAGCAGAGCAACCGAATCCTTCCCACCCGAGACACCGACCGTAATCCGGTCGCCATCTTCTATGAGGTCATACATCTCACAGGCTTTACGAACCTTACCTTCGACGTTTTTCATATACTATCTGCTCTACCTATAGATGTCTGAAGTTATCTCGTGAACCCCATTCATTGAACACAACATAGTTGAGATAAATCTCCTTAATGTCAATCTGTTCCTTTAGAAGCTGCCTAAACTTTAGATAGAATTCATTCTTACACTCATATGGGGCTTCACCCAACAGGCGAACCTCACAAAAAGCCCAATTGGCTTTTTCTTCACCCATATACATATCACAATCATCCTCTATCTTTATCATGGTCACCGGACTGCTTTTTCCGGGGATAATTGAGATGAGTTGACCGATTTTCTTCTGCAGAACCTCTTTCTTCTCGTCAGAGATAGGAGCTCCGGTACTCAAAGATACGTACGGCATATATTTACCTCCAAATATTAAAGTACATCGGTATTGTATCTTTTATTAGGCAATGGTGCAATAGTTTTCTGCTTTACCCGGAAGGGTATCATGGCATATTCCTCACCGGAAGGTTATGAAATCTGCCTGATTTAGATCTCTTGCATATATATCAAAACTGAATAAAGGAATGTATCGTATAACGAGACATCGTACATGTATTTTTGAATATTGTCGATGAGAATATGAGAGTATACGCGAGTATTCAGTTGAATTTGGAAGATTACAGCAGATATTTTTATTTCAACCTAAAAAACTGTTGACTTTAGCGGTTTGCTCCCGGTATAATACAAACCTGTGACCAACATTAATGAGATAATATATTATGGAGGAACCTGAATGTCATCATATATGCAAAAACCGGCTGATGTCGAGAGGAAATGGTACCTTATCGATGCTGCGGGAAGACCACTAGGCAGAACTGCCACAATGGTAGCAACGCTGCTTCGCGGCAAACACAAGCCGACATATACCCCGCATGTCGATGGAGGAGATCATGTCATAGTCATAAACTGTGCAGATGCCGTTCTAACCGGCAACAAGCTTGATCAGAAGTTCTATCGCCGTCACTCGGGTTGGGTTGGCGGACTGAAAGAGGTTAAGTACCGTGATTTGATGAACAATACCCCCGACCGAGCCATGATGTTGGCAGTTAAGGGTATGTTACCCAACACGACTAATGGTCGTAAAGCATTGACTCGACTTCGTGTCTATCGCGGACCCGAACATAAGAACGCGGCACAACAGCCCGAAGTGTATGAGTGGTAGAAAGGAGTAGAACAGTATGTACGAGACAAGACCATTTTTCTACGGAACCGGAAGAAGGAAATCATCTGTTGCCCGAGTAAGACTATATAACGGGACGGGTGTCATTACCATAAATCATCGTGATATCGACAACTATTTCGGTTTGGAAACCCTAAAACTAATCGTCCGTCAGCCGTTAGAGCTCACAGCTACCACAGGTAAATTCGATGTGGTGGTGCGGGTACAGGGAGGCGGCGTATCGGGACAGGCAGGGGCAATCCGGCACGGTATCTCAAGAGCACTATTGCAGTTTGACGAAGAACTTCGTCCCAGCCTCAAGAAAGCAGGTTTCTTAACCCGCGATCCTCGCATGAAAGAGCGTAAAAAATACGGTCTCAAAGCGGCAAGACGCGCACCTCAGTTCTCTAAGAGATAGTAAGGGAGTTTTAAGTTTTAACCAAAACGGTCGATATGTGTATGACCGTTTTGTTTGTTAATGACATATTTTCTTACTAACATACTACTGAAACATTATATATAAAGGTGATAAAACATGAATAATTCCGAGAAGTCTATGGAAAAAATCGTATCTCTTTGTAAAACACGCGGTATCATATTTGCCGGCAGCGAGATTTACGGCGGCTTAGCCAACACCTGGGATTACGGACCTTTGGGTGTAGAACTAAAAAACAACATAAAGGCAGCCTGGAGAAAGAAATTTATTCAAGAATGTGAATATAATGTGGGGCTTGATGCAGCAATTCTGATGAACCCTGAAACATGGATCGCATCGGGACATGTCGGTGGGTTCAGCGATCCCTTGATGGACTGTCGTGAGTGTAACAACCGCCATCGTGCGGACAGCTTGATTGAAGCATATGGTAAAGATAACCCGGCAGGTTGGAGCCTAACCAAGATGCATGAGTATATCACCGAAAAGGGTATCCCTTGCCCAGAATGTGGTAGCTGTAACTTCACCGAAATACGTCAGTTTAACCTCATGTTCAAGACCTATCAAGGTGTAACCGAAGATGCAAAGAATGAGGTCTTTTTAAGACCCGAAACTGCACAGGGAATCTTTGTTAACTTCTCGAATATTCTACGCACCACAAGAAAAAAACTACCCTTCGGTGTTGGTCAAATCGGCAAGAGTTTTCGCAATGAGATAACCCCGGGTAACTTTATCTTCAGAACCCGAGAGTTTGAACAGATGGAGATGGAGTTCTTCATTAAGCCTGGCACTAATCTCGAATGGTTTGATTACTGGCGCAATTTCTGTTATGAGTGGTTAATATCATTGAATCTCAGAAAAGAAAGTATCGTGCTCCGTGATCACTCCCCGGAGGAATTGTCACATTACAGTAATGCCACAACCGATATTGAGTTTATCTTCCCGTTCGGTCAGGGTGAACTGTGGGGTATTGCCGATCGAACCGACTTCGATCTGAAGCAACATAGTAGCCATAGCAACCGGGATCTAACATACTACGATCAAGAACTCGATAGTCATTATCTTCCGCATGTTATCGAACCGGCACTCGGTGTCGAGAGAATGCTGCTAGCATTTCTATGCGATGCATATGATGAAGAGGTACTAGAGGATGGTCAAACCCGAGTTGTGTTGAAACTGCATCCCACATTGGCACCCTTTAAGGCTTGTGTGATGCCGCTGAGTAAAAAACTGGAGAAGGCAAAAGACATATATGGTATGCTGGCGAAGCATTTCATGGTCGATTATGACGAGACGTCCTCCATCGGCAAACGATATCGCAGGCAGGATGAAATAGGCACTCCGTTCTGTATCACCTACGATTTCGATAGTGAAGATGATAACTGTGTCACCGTACGCGAACGCGACAGCATGGCACAGCAGCGTATTCCGATAGACAGTTTGGTTGAGTATCTCAGGGAGAAAACATATTTCTAGGGGATAAGCATGAAAACCTTCCGCAACACATTAGCCAGAATATCTACCATAAGTCTTCGTCGGTTTTTCCTATCTATAGATTTAGTACATCAAGCCTTCGGGAAAAGTAGATTTCGAATATTCTTTGATATGGTTTTTTCATATATCCGATACGGAACGGGTTATCTAGACTTTGTCACCTTCGGGTTTGCCGAACTCAATTCGAGCAAACGAAAAACGTATATGAATATGAATCATAATTTG
The DNA here is from genome assembly GCA_009782665.1 of Oscillospiraceae bacterium. GTDB lineage: Bacteria > Bacillota > Clostridia > Oscillospirales > Ruminococcaceae > WRIP01. Next base: position 5,757 of record WRIP01000013.1, on the reverse strand, counting down.
CGTCTGGTCAGACAGATGAACCAACCTGACTACAGATATCTACTAGATGATAAGTTGGAGTTCTGCAGATTTTTTAGTGATCTGTTAGCAAGAGAATGGTTGGATTTACGTGAGGTTGGCTGCGAAAGATTTGAAGAGTTCCTTAATCGACATGGAGTTGTGTTTGCAAAACCTGTAGATCAGTTTGGTGGTAAAGGTATACTAAGAATCGAAACGGCTGAGCAACAGGATATTGCTGAACTATATAAAAACCTGTTGGAACATAAAAAATATGATGTTGAAGAGCAGATCCTTCAACACCACATTATGAATCAACTTTCTGCAGGTTCGGTTAATTCTCTCAGAATGACCACGTTAGTGGTAGGAGAAACCGTTCATCTATTATATACCTTAGTGCGGATTGGAGACGGCTTAAGCTATGTAGATAACATCTCCTCTGGCGGTATGTATTGTCTAGTAGACGAACAGGGAATGATATATACTGATGCTTTCTGTGATGAAAAGATGCAATACTACGACCGGCATCCCAATACGGGTACAAAGTTCAGCGGGTTCTTAATTCCATATTACCCTGAAGCTGTCTTGTTAGTCACCGAAGCTGCCCTCAGAATAACAAACCTAAGATATGTTGGGTGGGATGTAGCGATAACCGAGAACGGACCGGCACTAATCGAAGGGAACGTAATACCGGGATACGATATGCCGCAAAACCATATGCAAACCGGCAGTAACCGAAAAGGTATAATGACGAAGATTAATGAATTAGTTGGGGATATATGACACTGTCAGGATGTATATACAAAAAACTTCAAATTGATGATCCCTAGCCATAAATATAGTTCCCAAAGAGTGTTTTGCTTGAGTAGAGCGAAGCACTCTTTTTGACGGTTTAAATCATGTCGGGCTATCTATCAAGTCCTCTTTTTACCTCCCCTAACTGTTGCGTATTAATGTCTCCGTGTGTTACAATTTCATTACAGTCAACCGGTAGTAAACATAATCGTTTTTACAAAAAGCGATCTTCGAAACATCATAATATGAACGTTGTTTGACAGACAGGTTGTTCGTGTTTACTAGACCTGTCCTAATCATATACTGACCTTTTAGATTCCGGATATTTCTCACCAAGACCTAATAAAAGGGTATCTGACAGCTGGCGACAAGGAGTTTTAATGTACGCTCATTCCATTGCCAAAAATATATGGTATCAGAGATATATTTCCTGGTTGCTCACATGTATTGTGGAAGCTACCATTCTGCTTACGGTTATCTTTCTGCACTGGTGGAACCTTGAAGGACCGGTTATATCCGGTGTAACCGATCTAGTGACATACAACGACTGTGACGTGGACTATCTGGAACAGGTATCGGTTTCCCACAAACGATTTAGATCCGATCGCATCATGCTCACGGTTGATGACCAAGCGGTGATTTATGATCAAGATGGTAACTATCCCATCATATATACCGCAAGAGATATCCTCCATCACAAAACAACCGTTACCGCTCACTTAACCGTAATCGTAGATAGAGAACCTCCCGTTATACTAGGGGTAACCGATATAGTCTCGAGGCTAGGTGACCCGATAGACTTTGACTCGAGCATAACCGTCAGCGACAATCTTACAGTCAATCCGATTCTTGAGATAGACACATCTAATGTAGATATATCTATTGAGGGAGAATACACGGTTATCTACACGGCAGTAGATGAAGCTAACAACATTACTAAAGAAATCGCAACCGTTAGCATCATCGATGATTTACAACCACCGATCATAGAGGGGGTAAAAGACATATCGGTGCTATTGGGAGAAGCAATTTTCTACCGCGACGGCATCACCGTAACCGATAACAGAACAGTAAATCCGTCACTGACCATCGATAGCTCAAAGGTAAACATAAAAGAGCCCGGAGCATATGACATAGTATATATCGCAGTCGATGAGATGGGTAATGCTGCTAGAGAATATGCCAAGGTCATAATCCTCGAGAGTGACAAAGACGGATATTCACCGCTGATTTTAGAGCAGATGATATCCGATATACTCGATACTATTCTGACCGAAGAAATGAGTATTTCCGAACAAGCCAGAGCCATCTACCGATGGGTAACAAGGCATATATACTATACCGGTTGGTCTGATACCTCAAGCTGGGAAAAGGGTGCCTACCGCGGGATTAAGTACGGTTATGGAGATTGCTTCACCTACTATTCGGTATCTCGTGCACTGTTAACCGCAGCCGGTATAGACAATCTACCGATTGAAAGAGTTGGTGGATATAATGAGCATTATTGGAATCTGGTCAACTGCGGCAGTGGATGGTATCATTTTGATGCTACCGTCTCATACTCAGGATACCCAAAGCATTTTATGATGACCGATGAGTTTGTGAAGAACTATACTATACGTATGTATCGAGGGATGGGGCGTCCGAATTTCTATACCTATGATGAGTCACTCTATCCTAAGATGGCAACAACTCTCTTCCAAGATTAATATGAGGTGATGTTTATGAGTGCAGCTGCAGAGATACTATCTCGTCTCTTTCCGGATCTAGATATCGCTAACTGTGATAGGCTGATTGATGACGGTCTTCTTGATTCATTCAGTATTATTACGTTGGTTACCGAACTGGCGAATGATCACAGCATCAAAATACCGGCTACCGAGATAATCCCAGAAAACTTTAACTCGCTTACCGCAATTGAAAGCTTAATCGATAAACTGATTAACCAATCGTAAAGGGTAGAGTATGAACCTGACTTCCATCGGCTTTATACTGTTTGTTGCTATCGTATTGACAATATATTACGTTGTAGGTAAACATCTGCAATGGATGGTCCTGTTGTTGTCATCTGTCGGCTTTATCGGACTGAGTGGACCATTTTCGGTTATTGCCGTTTCTTTCGTCTCGGCAGCTACATACGGATTGACGATGGCAATCGACAGGATAAACGCTCAAGACTCTTTATCTCAAACGCAATTGTCGACGGTAACCGACCGGTCGGTCCTATCAGCTAGGCGACATACTAGAAAAAACCTATTGCTTACCGCTATCGTAGGCATCAATCTCCTAATCTTTATAGCGGTTCGATTAAGAGATCCTTTGCTTTTGGGTCTTCATTTAAACAACGAAACTGATAGCATGCTCTATCGCCTGACGTCGACCTTACCTCTCGGTCTTTCGTTCTATGTCTTTCAGGCAATTGGATATGCCATCGATGTAAAGAATAAGAAGTATCCCGCTGAAAGAAATTTTCTCAAGTTTACACTCTACCTGGTATTCTTTCCCTGTCTTACAGTGGGACCGATAAACAGATTTGAACCCCTAACAGCTGCCCTTTACCAGCCTCATTGTTTCGATGGGTTACAGCTACAGAAGGGGTTGCTTCGCTTATTGTACGGGTTGTTCAAAAAAACCATCGTTGCCGATCGATTGCTTATCGCATTGAGGGTCATGGATAGCAACCAAGAACTACAAACCGGTTGGTTGTTTTGGATATATGCTCTCATATATATTATCGTGCTGTACTGTGATTTTTCCGGTGGCATCGATATTATTGTCGGGGTTACTTCAATGTTCGGTATAAAGCTTGAAGAGAACTTTCTTTATCCCTTCTACTCGAAAAATATAGCGGAGTTTTGGCGCAGATGGCATATTACACTAGGTGGATGGTTTCGCGATTATGTTTACTATCCGCTTGTGTTGTCTTCCTTCATGTTGAGATTTGCAAAACGCATGAAGAAGATATCCAAGATATTGTTGTCGAGTCAACTCCATATCTATCTCTCCACCCTCGTTATCTGGTTGCTGATAGGGTTATGGCATGGGATCTCCTCCAACTATATTGCATGGGGCATCATCAACGGGGTATTGGTAATATTCTCAATGTATACTGATTCAAGACTCAAACAATATGGTTGGTTTCGCTCGATAACAAAGACTAAACTATATAATTACTGCAGCATAGCCCTAACCTTTATCCTAGTGACGATCACCATGTTGCTCGATCGGTTTGGCAGTTTCAGAGAATACCTGTCGGCATTACATGGTGGTTTTACCGGACAGTCGATCGATGTGTTAGATGCCTTGTCTAGCTTGGGGTTATCCCTTAGCGAATACATACTAGTCGCATTCTGTCTGATATTGATTATCATTATCGGTATACTTGTCCGACGAGAAACACTCGACAGATGGTTCAAGAAATGTTCACCCTTATTGCGGTTTCTTATCATTGATGTCTCTGTAATGGTGATTGTGGTTTTTGGTGTATATGGAATCGGATTTGATGCAGCACAATTTATCTATGGCCAATTCTAAAAAAATGAGCATAGTATCAAGTAAAGTACCAATTGGTTTCCTACTGGCGATGTTATACTTGGTAATCAGTTTTTTTGGTATTCAGCAACTATTGGTCCCAAAATATCAGACCAAGTTGATAGAAGGAGCTCTGCCGGGTGAATACTACAAAGAGAAGATAAGGCATGATGTAATCTTTCTCGGAGACTGCGAGATCTACAGTAACATCTCCCCGATAACACTCTATCGACAGTACGGAATCTCGAGTTTTCTGCGAGCAACTAGCAGTCAAACCCTTTGGCAATCATACTATTTCCTTGAAGAGATATTCTCATATGAAACACCACAGATAGTCGTACTGAGTATCTCAGCCATGACCGAAGGTAGCGCGGTCAGCGAAGCATATAATCGGCTAAACTTCGATAACATGCGGTGGTCAAGTTCAAAGTATCGCTCGATTAAGGCATCTATGACCGAACAGGAAACTTACCTGTCATACCTCTTGCCATTACTGCGGTACCATTCGAGATGGTCGCAGCTGAGCAGCGAAGACTTCTCCTACTATTTTAGTAGTCCTGAAGTATCACACAGCGGATATCTGATGCGATCGGATATTAATCCTCTCGATACACTACCTGCGGTACGTGTTTTGGCTGACTATGAGTTTCCCGATATCTGTTTTGAGTATCTCGACAGAATCAAGCAGCTTTGTGATTCACATGGAGCCCGCTTGATCTTGATGAAGGCTCCTTCCGTCTACCCTCATTGGCATGAACAATGGGATCTACAGATAAGAGAGTATGCAGATGCAAATAATCTCTTCTACTACAACTTCATTGAGCTAAATGATGATATCGGTATCGACATGTCAACCGATAGCTATGACATGGGACTGCACCTGAATATCTATGGAGCCGAAAAGCTCTCCTCATATATCGGGTTGATACTGTCAGTACAGTATCAACTGCCGGATTGTCGCAACGACCCATATATTTCTGTGATATATGATAAGAAAATTGCAGACTACGATTTAATGTTCAGCGAGCAAAAACGAGAATGGGAAGCAGATAAATCGCTATCGATAGACAAAAAAGATTGAGTTAAAGGGCATTAGATGAAACGAATAACTATTTTTCTACTTGTATTACTACTGCTACTAGGTTTGACGTCCTGTAAAGAAACAGAGATTATTGCTACCCCTGCTATCGTGGAAACAACAACGGAAGCCGAAAAACCTATCGATAAATCTGAATCGATACAAAAGGAAGAGGTTTACCTATTCAGATATATGGGTTTTGATATCGCAATAGACGATGATATGGAAGATATTATTGCTGTCTTAGGAGAGCCGTTATCATATTTCGAGGCTACCAGCTGTGCATTTGACGGGTTGGACAAAACCTATACCTATAGTGGTTTTGATATCGTTACTCGCCCTGAGGGTGAGAAGGA
>WRIP01000012.1 GCA_009782665.1 Oscillospiraceae bacterium | reverse complement strand
TTTCAATAAGTCTATCGAGTGTATCTCTAACAATAGGATTTCCATCTGATAGTTCATCCAATACACGGATAGTTTCTTTCCAGTCTAATTTTAATAGATTGACGTTTTTTACTTCTTTAAGAATTTGAATATCTTCACGAGAAATATCCACTTCTGCTATACCGTCTTTATATGATTGATCAATATTGTGTTTCGTCTTTGCTTTAAGGTTATTTTTCCATTTGCTGTAATTTCTGTCAGGCGCATAGTGAGGTGAATCGATACCGTATCTGTCACCTAGTACGATTTTACCCATCTCGTTACTGATATCTTCAGCAACTTCGGTTATGTTATCTTCGTTAGCAATAGCACTTAATAACTCCTCAAGAGCATTACGGTAATTCTCACCACCTTCGTCTTTATAGGTGATGATTTTCTGTGCTATAGGATTGAGTTTAGCTAACCTATCTTCTGGTAGTATATCGTATTTTTCAACAAGATAGGTAATTGTATCGTCAACTGCTTGTCGTAGTTGAGGGTTGCTATTAACATACTTTATATCTTCGCCTACAGTAACATCAGTACGAATAAGCGACTCACCTAATACTTCACCTGTAGATGTGTCGTAATTATAACCTTCGAGTGTATCAATGATAGGTTCATCAACCGAATCAACTGAATCAACTGGTTCATCAACTGAATTAACAGAACTATTAGCAGAACTATCAACAGAATTGTCAGTTTCTGCTAATTGCGTAACACCTCGTCTTCTGTCAAATTCTGCTTGTGGTATGTATTTGCCATTGGTAATCTCTACAAGAGCGTCTTCATCACTTAAAGGCTCAAGTCCGAATAATGCTCGTGAACTGTTGTACTGGTCTATTTGCTCTCTTTTAATATCAGGACTGCCTATACCAGTATCCTTTATTCGTTGTCTCTCGTCTTGCTCCCAATAACTAATTGCTGCCTTTCTCTGCTGTTCCCATAACGTCAATGGTTTTGGTTCGTTGGCTTCATCTTCAACGGATTGCTGTATATATGCAACAATAACATCTCGAGCTTGGTCTTCAGGCATAATACCATATGCAGCATTGTCAGCTAGTGTTGATGACATAGCTACTTTGATATTGTAATTATTTTCTTCTAGGTGTTTATCGAGAATCTGTATTAGCTGTGCATACCCTGATTGATTTGTTATAGGCGTATTGACAGCATTTTGTGGTTGTGGTGTCTGATTACGTATAGGGTTGACGAAACCATATAAGTCTGCTATTGTAATTCTGGTAGCGGAATCATCTTGGGCACTGAAAAGCCCCGTTTGAGATGATGAAGCTATCCTTTTAATTTCCATACTCTTTAGGTTATACATTCTATGTATTGAAGAATCATTATCAAATATCGCCTCAACAGTCATAATTGCTATATAGCTACCCTCGCTATCATAATACGGTGTAGCAAACGAAAGCAGTTGCATTTTATATGGATTACTCTCTATAGCATTATCATCTAGATTTTCTGCTTTAACAAGTATTGCATTTTCTGCAAGTTCTTTTATCCCTCCTAACGCTCGTATAGAATCAATATTGCCTTTATGTTGAGTAGCTTTCGTAGTTGTCTCGTTAATAGCTCTCTTTCCAACAACAATATCAAACCCTGTTAGCTTGTTTTTCACATTGCCAACGAATAGGTTTTTGATATTTTGCACATACTTGCGTAGATATTTTGCTTCTTCGTTACGTGATATTGATATAGGTTTTTCCGTCATTGCATTGCTATAGGAGTTTGGATTGTCTATTGATTCGATACCTGAAGTCGTGTTGACGGAGGTATTAGGTTGTGCTATGATTTCGCTAGTAGCAATGTTTCCAACAGTATCGCCGTAAGGTGTGCTGTCTTGTGGAGGCGTTGCTTTTATTTCTGTCAATTCCAATGAATATATCCTATGACCAGCTTCAATAGTCTGCTTAACAGTTAAGTAAGCCTCAGCAGATGTACCTGATAATATTATTGGAGCAGTAAATCTCTTTATAGAAACAACATTAACATCGTTATTTTTGTCGCCATGTACTTTATCAAGTTTAGCTAGACGCCATAACTCTTCTATGTTAGCGGCTGTAGCATTGTGTTGTTCTCTTGTAAATCCATTTGCCATAGATTTATATACTGCCATGTCACTAATTATTTTCCCTCTTTGAGCTTTGATAATTTGTGCGGCAATTCCAGTTTCTTCATTTATCAACCATTTGCCTGCTAGTTTCATTAACTCTGTTTTTGCATTATCACGAGTTATACCTTCGTTCACTCGAATATTGTTTAAATCTCTTTCTGATAAAGCATATTTATCCGCAAGCATTTGAATATCATCTGTTAATATCAGTGTATCGTCTTGCTTAGGTTGTGCCGGTTCAGGTGTCACCATGCCAGACACAAGATTCGGTAGTGTGTCTACTAAAGATACAGAGTTATTATGCTTACGGATCGAGTAATCGATGCCCTTCGCGGAAACAATGCTCTGTATCTTATTGTTATCGATTTGATAAACATTTCCTGAGCTATCGTATACTTTGTGTATATAGTATCGATTTGCATTGTGTGTATACCTAACTACAACAGCAACAATACTATCATTCCTATCAATAGTATCTGTTATGCGACTGACACGATTGTGCAACAAGTATCTTTTATCGGATAACCTTTTAGCTATAGAGTTGTTTCTATAATCAATAGTACTGTCTTCAGTACTTAATCACTCTTCTAAGAAAGTACAAGTCTCGTTATTAACCCACGCTAAATTATTGGTATTCACATCAAAAAAGCTTTGCTTAGAGGTGGGGATCACCAACCAAATGAATAAATGGTTTAATTTAAATTATCTGACACTCCCAAATATTAGACATTTCATATAGATTTAGATATACTTGCTTCAATGATTTATTCAAAGACACACGGAGGCACTAAAATGAATAAAAAATCAATCAACTTAATTGCAATTTTACTATTTATATCAATCATAATTTCCGGAGCTCTAATAGCAGCTGCCATATATTTTTCCAAGGACATTGCTCAAAATGATACTTCAGTTTCGTCGGTTGAATCTGATCCATTAATCCCAGGAACACTGACTGCATCAGCAACCAGTTATGAGGGTGTTATCCCAGACTTAGCCAAATTATCTTTAAGTTTTTATTGTGATTATGAGTCATCTGCGATTAATGCAATGGATACTGTGAATAACAGTGTGGAAGAGGCCATTCAAGTTTTTCTAAGTAATGGCGTCTCAGCAAGTGACATACAGAGTACTGGTATATCAGTATATTATGATACATATTATGGTAGTTTTAACTCCAACAGTAGTTTAAACATAAACATAAGAGATATAGATAATCTTGGAAAACTACTGGATGAACTCAGCAGAATCGATAACTACTCTTCAAGTTGGTATTCATTTGAAGCAAGCGAGAATGAGACTGCATATGAAGTTGCAATGGGACGTGCAATAGCTGAAGCTAAACAAAAAGCTCAAATCATAGCAGATGAAATGGGGTTGACTCTCGGTAAGATTGTACTCATCGACGATACGTTCGATTATACTACCGCTCCGCTTCGTTTCTATGACTCTACTGCCAAAGGCGGCACAGTAATGACAGGGACTACTCAGATACAAGCAACTGTTCATATAACCTTCGAATTGACTCAAGACTAAAAGTAAGAAAGTCTCCTTTGATAATGCACACAAATAGTTCTGAAGTCGAAGATATCTCATGAACTCATCTGTTTGATATAAATGATACAATGAGTCATATAGGAAGTCCAAATTATTAAATCATCACTCAATTGGTAACAATATAAGATGCCAGCAGATAGAAACTACACAAAGATATATGTCACACCCAAAGTTGAAAAAAGCCTGAGGAACGGTCATCCTTGGGTTTTTCAGGATGAAGTCACAGCTATTGATGGTACTTATGAAAACGGTCAGTTGGTTGATGTACTTTCATCAAAAGATAAGTATCTCGGAACCGGATTTATTAACGATAACTCGAAGATACTCGTTAGAGTTGTCTCAACTAATACAAATGACAGTTTCGACCGAGCGTTCTATGAACGCAGGATTCGTTATGCGTTAAACTATCGCAGAACCGTAATGCCGAATGAGTTTAACTGTTGCCGATTAATCTTTGGTGAAGCGGATGGGATTCCCGGTATTACGGTCGATCGCTATGATAGTGTTTTAGTGATTCAATCTCTTTGTCTTGGTACCGATCTCATAAAGCCTATGTTGATTGAAATACTTCTGGTATTACTTGCTGAAATGGGGGAGAGCATAGATACGGTGTATGAACGCAATGACCTTCCTGTGCGTGAACGAGAAGGTATGCAGCAATATACCGGCTTCTATGAAGCAGACAACCTAAAAACTGATTCAAACGGCAAAATAATCATTACTGAAAACGGAATACGCTTTCAAATAGACTATATTAACGGTCAAAAAACTGGGTATTATCTAGATCAGAAATATAATCGCTTGGCAGTCGCTAAGATATCTAAAGATCGGAATGTACTCGATTGTTTTTGTCATACCGGTTCATTTGCATTGAATGCTGCACAAGCAGGAGCAGCCTCCGTAACCGCTGTAGATGTTTCGAAAGCTGCTATAAACTTAGTGCAGGAAAATGCCAAACTGAATAACCTTCAGCGTAACATGACCTATGTTAATGCTGATGTATTTGAGTTTCTCACCGAATTGAGTAGAAGCTCATCCCACCCCTATGACCTCATTATTCTAGATCCTCCAGCTTTCACTAAAAGCTCAAGCCGCATAAAAAATGCAATCGGAGGATATAGACAGATCAACCAGATGGCAATGAGAATCCTGCCTCGTGGAGGGTATTTAGCGACGTGCTCGTGTTCCCATTTTGTTACCGATACGCATTTTCGCGCGCTGTTGCGCCAAGCTGCAACAGACGTATCGGTGTCACTTAGACAGATAGAAGCCAGACAACAGGCTCCGGATCACCCTATTCTTTGGAATGTACCGGAGACAAACTATCTGAAATTCTATATCTTTCAGGTTATCTGACAGTTTAGTAAGTCAACAGTACCACATTTTTCTGTCTATCTCTTTCCCTATATATCTTCGAACTCGTCGGGATTGAACTCAGCATTAGCAACCATTCCGCCATCAATTAACAGCTCAGCACTGGTAATATAGCTAGCATCTTCACTGAGCAGGAAGGATACGGCTGAGGCAATCTCTTCTGAACTACCCATTCTTCCGAGTGGGCTTTTTTGTTCTGCAAATTTTCTGGCTGCTGTACCGGGATGACTGCGACTCATACCGGTATAGATGGAGCCGGGCAGTATACTATTAATGCGAATACCATGCTCTCCTAGTACTAATGCAAGTGCTTTTGTAAGCATCAAAACACCGGCTTTGGTGGCACAGTAGACGGTTTGGTCAACCGCTCCGACATGTGCGGATATCGATGATATCGTGACAATGGAACCTGGATGACCTTCCTTTATCATCTGTTTTGCACCTTCCGAGCATAACACCCAGGTACCTTTTAGATTGACATCCATTAGACGGTCATAGATATCCAGGGTAGTCTCATCCCACCTCAGTTTGGGGTTGATACCGGCATTGCTGACGATATAGTCTAGCCTTCCGCCTTTCTCAGCGGTAAGCTCGATCATCCGCATAACCTGATCGGGATATCCCACATCTGCAGCTATCGGGAATCCCTGTCCACCGACATCCTTGATCAACTGCATCGTTTCATCGGAACTCAGCTCCGGAAGATGGTTAAAGGCGACAATTGCACCTTCAGCCGCAAGCCTTACGGCAGTCGCCTGACCGATTCCGGATGTCGTGCCGGTAACTAATGCTACTTTTCCTTCAAATCTGTTGCTCTCCATAATTACTCTCCTATCTATTTATATTGATATTTTGTTAAAACACTGCAATGGGATTAAAGGGACAACCTGTACCTCCGGGTAATCTCAGCGGTGCTATAGCGACCATGCACTCGTAACGATTCAGTTCACTACATACCTCAGCTACCTCATCTAGTTGTAGACTATCGGCACAGAACAGACCCATAGCGGTTATCTGTAGTACGTGAATAGGGCTTCTCAATCCTTCGACTTGAGCTGGAATTGTTTCTCCGTCACCTTCTGGTAGGAACGCAGCAATCTTTCGCGAATGAAGCAGCTCCATACAGTAGGGATCAAGCCCGGCACGTCCTTCTCCTTCTGGTCCGACATTCCAGGGACCTAATTCATTTCTACGCAGATTTTGCCCGGTTCGGAACAACATGATATCACCCTGACCGAGCTTTACATTCTCGAACTCTTCAATGGCAATTATCTCCTCAGCAGTTACCGCTTCACCCGGTTCCAGCCATTTTACTCCACGATAACGCGGAACATCGATTACCACACCTCTTGAGATAATACCACTGGAATATGCAGTGACATCGAGAGTGTGAGCACCTGAAGTATCGACCAACGATGCGTCAACCCCGTTATATAGCTTACCGTGATATGAGATGTGGCATAATGAATCCATATGGGTGTGACAATCTCCGTGAAACTGCATCCCTAAGAAATCGGTTGCTATTCCCTGGTTCTTTGAATCGACATCAATATCATGGGTCAGTGACATGTAGTGTATGGCAGGATGAGCATTATCCGGACCAGCCACCTTGTCGATGGGTATTGCCATAGAGACGCATCGTCCGGTTTTGACTAACCTGGTTGCTTCTACCACTAGCTGTGGAGTAATGTAGTTTAGGGTACCTAATTGATCATCCTCACCCCATTTTGACCAATTCTTTAACGACTCATAGAGTCGGTTAAACTCCTCAGTGGATATGATTGATTTATCCATTTTTCCCTCCTTTATATTGACTAAACTCATCTATACGAACACAGACAAAGTAGCAACACTAAGTTTCCTGTTGCTGCTGCTCGATAAATGCTTGAATCGCACGTTTTGACTGTAATCTCGTTCCCAGTATCACTGCTAATACTCCGGCAGTAACACCAAGTGCAAAGGCGGAAACAAACCCCCACCTGTCTACGATGGCTCCAATGAGATATCCCACTAAACTGAAGGGAATACCGATACTATTACCCACAACCTGAAACACCGAACGTTCATGAGCAGGGGAGATATCCAGAAAGTATGTGTGGTATCCCAACCAATTTGATTGCATCATACTCGCTAAGGCACAGGTGGCAAATAGCCATGCATATCCTAAAGTAGGGAAGAGTGCCAATGAAATAGCCATTCCCAGCGCGATTATGACACCGAGGTTACAGAGAAGAATTATGGCTTTACTGCCTAACCGGCGACTAATCTCTCCTAGTAACACTCCACCAATGAGATTGCCAACGATGTTGGCATAAACCAACCAGGATGTTTGTATACTGCTCAGACTCAGAGCAGAGACTCCGAATACCACGATAAAGGTAGCACTCGAGAAGGCAAAGTATGCGGGGATTCTGGCAAACAAAACCCCTTGCAATGACTTGCTGTTCTTCACAACTGTTGGGACACGTTTGTAGTAGACACCCATCGGTTCTTTTTGAGGATTCTTAATAGGCGCTGGATCCCTGAACATCGGAAGAAATATAGCGGAACTGCTGAACACAATACCTGCGAGTAGGAAGACGAAAGCAAAACGATGATTATCAGTTAAGACTGGAGTTGCGAGTAACCAGGTGAGCAGCAGTCCGGTTAAAAGGGAAACGATTCCTCCGACCGTAATCTGCAAACCCATCATCTGTCCTCTTTTCTCCGCTTGAATAGCTCTAGCGCAAAACTCACTCCATGGTAACATAACCAAACCGTCAAAAAACCAAAAGATGGAAATCAAGATGAAGTATATGGTCACCGACCAGTGGTTCGAGACACCGATAAACAATGGTATAGAAATGAGTATGGGTAATACCCTTTGTGCAAGTACGATTTTGGTAAGATACTTAGGAAGGTTACGGATAGAACGAACATATGGCGCAACGATGAGTTGTCCAATTAATTGCAATAACGATTGAATGGTCACTGCCAGTCCGACTAGTGTTTTAGAACCGGTCATCAGGTTTATGAAAAGTGCAACCGAACCGGCAGTTGACATGACCGCAATGCCACCTATGAAGGTGGAACCTTCAAATGTCATTGCCCAGTAGTTCCGGGTACCTATGTCTTTTTTTTGTTTACTCATGTTTGCTCCGCGGTGTTTTGTTTGTTGATAGCCAGTAATTGTAAGGTGTTTGAAATCGTGATATTCTAGTAAAAAGATTTTTGTGGCACATATCTAACCGAATGGGGAGTATAGATGAAATCTAACCAAAACTCAAAACCTCAGATATTTAACCGGAGCTTTTGGTTGATCTGTGTTGCTATGCTATTCTCGAGAATGGTCATGCAGATGCAGGGTGCTGTCTTTCCACTCTATGTCACCACAGTACTCGGTCATTCAAAATCTATAGCTGGGTTCATGAGTTCTTCAGCAGCTATTGCTGCTATCATTATTCGTCCCAATATCGGACGATTAATCGATAAAGGAAATATAAAGCTACTGTTTGCGATTGGTTCCTTTATGTATATTGCAGGGGTGCTTGGTAGTGGGATTTTTACCTCTGTACCGCTTCTGGTACTGTTCAGGTTCATCTATGGTATCGGGCAGGCGACTCAGGGAACAAGCGGAAGTTCTGCAGCTACCCGATTGATACCTGAATCACATATGCGAGAAGGTATCGGGTATTATGGTATGACTGCTAGTATAACACAGGCTATCGGTCCTTCGGTGGCCTTGATGCTTATCGCCATAATGGGTTACCGCAACCAATTCATTACCTCTACTGCATTTATGCTGTTGGCGTCGATTATCGGGATGACCGTGAATATGTCACCTCAAAAGACCGAACCAGTAGAGATGACACAAACGGATGAGATACCGAACGTCTGGTGGCAGAAATTTGTTGAGAAAACTGCTCTTCCACTGGCACTCATCATGCTGACCACTGACATGGCTCAGGTAACTATAGGTACCTTCCTCATAATCCGAACCAGAGAACTCGGTATCAATAATATCGGATTGTTCTTTACCACACAGGCAGTGTTTGCTATCTGTATACGTTTGTTTGGTAGAAAACTAACCAGTGGCAGCCTGGAACGCAAAGCCTTCGGGGCGACTCTCATCGGAATCGCAGCGGTCTTTGTGTTAATATTTCTTTCTACTAAACTCTGGCAGTTGGTCATTATTGCAGCATTTTACGGGCTATGCACCGGAAACTATTATGTAACCCTCCAAACCATGATGCTGATGAATGCTCCACCCGAACGCAGAGGAATAGCTAACTCTACGTATTTTCTCTCGAACGATATAGGGGTAGCCATCGGTGCTCCATTATGGGGTCTGCTAGCAGACAACATCGGTACCAAGTATATATATTTGCTTGCTCCAATCTTCCCAATAGCAGCATTAATATATTTTACTCGTTTGTCTAAAAAACTTCCGACATCGGTTGAGTAGTATTGAAGCTACTAGTGCAAGATTTGTTTAGCGGCTGTAAGCAATTGTTTTGCATGTTGTTCGGTAACACCAACATGGGTGACTATCCTGCCACCACTGTCATTGCCGTTAAAGATGAATCCACTTGCTGCCATCGCTTGTCTAAACTCGATTCCTTTACCTGACTGGTTGAAACGATATCGTATGATGTTTGTTTCGACGGTACTTAGATCTATGACAATACCAGGTAACTCAGATAATCCCTCAGCGATTACTCTGGCATTCTGATGATCTTCAATTAAGCGTTGTGGCATTTCTAGAAGAGCCTTGATACCTGCAGCCGCAAGTATACCGGCCTGCCGCATACCACCTCCTAACATCTTGCGATACCGACGTGCCAGTCGAATGAACTCGTCCGTTCCGCATATCATCGCTCCAACCGGAGCAGATAATCCTTTAGAGAGACAAACACTCAAACTATCTGCATAACAGGATATTTCCTTAATATCTACCCCTAAGGCAACAGCTGCATTGAATACCCTTGCTCCATCAATGTGTATTTGTATAGATTTGCTGTCGGCAAATTCTCTGAGCTGACCGAGATATGATAACGGTTGTACTACACCTCCGGCTTCATTATGGGTATTTTCTACACAGATGAGCTTAGTTTCCGGGCAGTGAATATTCTCATCACGAACCGCATTTGAGATATCTGAGATGCTCATGATACCCTTAGTACCTTGAATCGGTCGTATCTGTATTCCGCCTAGAGTTGCGGCTCCGGCTACTTCATTGAGGAATATATGACTTGAAGCTTCTGAGATAATTTCAGCTGCACGTAACATATGGGTATGTGTCAACAGTGAGACGAGATTGCCCATTGTCCCGCTAACAGTGAATAAGGCAGCCTGCTTCCCGAGCATAGTCGCGGTCAATGCCTCCAATTCGTTGACCGAGGGATCTTCCTCATAAACATCGTCTCCCACTTCAGCGGTTGTCATTGCCTCTCTCATGCTGTCAGTCGGCATGGTCACCGTATCGCTTCTGAGATCTACCATGATATGCTATCCTCCAAAGGTTGAATTAATAGATAAAGATATATGGAATGGAAACAGAACAAATGACGCTTAATGAGCTGCAACAAACCTGTCAAAATTGTAGCAAATGTGATCTGTATCAAACGCGAACCAATGTAGTGTTTGGCGCCGGTAATCCCGATGCAGACATCATGTTTATTGGGGAAGGACCAGGAGAGAATGAAGACATACAAGCTTTGCCGTTTGTAGGTCGTTCGGGTCGGCTGCTCACCGGATATCTCGGTGCAGTAGGACTTGATAGAAAGGATGTATATATTACAAATATCGTCAAATGTCGACCGCCTGCAAATCGCGATCCCAAGCCTGAAGAACAGGAAACGTGTATTGAGTATCTTAAGTCTCAGGTTAGGATAATAAATCCCAAGATTATCGTATGTCTTGGCAGAATAGCTTCAGCAAGGCTGATAGATAAGGACTTTCGGGTGACTAAAAGTCACGGGGAATTCATCGAGAGAAAGGGATATCTGATGATGGGAACATATCACCCCGCTGCCTTACTTAGAAATTCGAATCTCAAGTTCGATGCACTGAATGACTTCAAGAATATTATACAAGAGATAGCTAAAATTACAAAGACAGAATTCTAGTAGATTTTCTGGAGTAAACCGATAGAAAACTAAATGCGTCCCGAATCCGGGACGCTCGTTTTTATGATTCTTTCGTATACGAGCATTTCTTGTAGTCGGTTGCTTTAATCCCCAGCATACGCATCATCTTTAGTTCATCCACAGTATCCAGTAAGGCATTGTGGCTTTCCTTATATTGTTTATCACCGCTCAGTAGTCGGTAGATATCCTCGGCACTGTATCTGCGTTTAAGTCGTCCGGTGCTGTAAGTTTCATAGTAGTGGGGGATTTTGCTGTTATGATTCTTGTTGGCAGCAATTGCCATAATATCGTACCATTCGAAATGCGAAAGTTCCGGCAGATGAGCGAGATCAAAGGATGCATTATATGCAAAAACCATGGTGACCTCACGTGATTTTAGGTAATCTATGATCTCCCTAATGACATTCTCTCGTGTATCAGTAAGGTCAGGAACTATACCTTCAAGGTATATCTCATCGTGATATTTTGCCTTGTGATCGATGAAAGGTTCTATTAGGAAGTATCTTGAGTCGTTATAGTCAAATGTGTTCATATCTCCAATAACTATACCAATTGACATGACATCGTCATACCATGTAGTCTCTATATCGAGTACTGCAATTTTTTCGTTCATATCTTCTCCGTTCCGTTATATAGATTTTTTAATGCTTTCCAGTTCCTTCATCCAGGCTGCGGCCGTTACATCACCTGGCATATCGAAATCCGAGAGATTGACACCGGTTATGTTGGGAGACTCTGAGAGAGATATACGCTTAAACTGTGACATAAAGAAACGACGATAGAAAATCTCTAGCCAGTTCAGTATATCAACAGATTGATATATTGTGTCAAATACTTCACATGCGGCAGCATATATCTCAGTCGGTCGTCTGTGGTAGACAAACATCTGCCAGATGAAGAAGTCATGTATCTCATAAGGACCTAGAATATCCTCGGTTCTTTGTGAAATGGAATTATTAATAGATGGTATAAGTTCCGGGCTAATTGGGGTGTCGGCTATGTCATAAAGTATTTGTTTTATGTCACCTTGAAGTATATCTGCCCAGTGTATAACCAATGCTTTCACTACCGTCTTTGGGATCGACGCATTGATGCCATACATCGACAGCAAGTCACCGCCAAAGGTGGTGAAACCGAGAGCTAACTCAGACAGATCTCCAGAACCTATCATAATCCCGTTTTCCATATTACAGATATCGAGGAGTATTTGGGTTCGCTCTCTTGCTTGAGCATTCTCATATGTTGTATCGGTAGCAATACCGTCATGACCAATATCCTTGAGATGAAGTAGTAAAGATTCTGAAATATCGATGGTTCTGAAATCTACACCTAACGCTATCGAGAGAGCTGCAGCGTTGTTTTTAGTTCTTGCTGAAGAACTGATAGACGGCATAGATATCGCAGTTACGACATCCTTTGGTGATTCTCCGAGTAGAGTCGCGGTATTGGCTGCTGCTAACAGTGTGAGGGTTGAATCGAGACCGCCTGAAATACCTAGAACCATTCGGTCACAACCGATATGAATAAATCTTCGTGCTAAAGCATGTGCTTGTATCTGTAGTATATCATCTAGATATTGTTTAGCATTCTCAGGGATAAATGGAGTTCTAGTGTATTCATTGCTTCTTCTTTTCGGTTCATGCCATTCACATCTAGTATATTCACCGCTAAAGGTGCAGTATACTGAATTGTTTTTAAAAGGTCTGCGTTCCATGAGCAGTTGTCCATTTGTTGCGGCTATAGCAGTTGAGGCAAATACATGTCTTGAACTAGACTCAAAGTAGGAGGGATTTACCGAAACAATACCACAAGCTTCTGCTGAGTATGAGAGTATTTTGTTTTTGTAGTCAGAGTACCCGCCGGCAATCACCGGTAAGGATGATGGATTGAGTATAACAGAGTTATCATAGACGAAGTTATCTATGTCATCCCCGATTATTACACGAAAACGAATATCGTCGACTAGAAAAGAAAAGTCTTCACTAAAGATACTATCTTTTTCAGAGCCGGTATACTGAGAAAAACTGTATGAGATAGCAGACGAAGGGTATACATTATGTTTTGCAATATATGATACTACGTTGCCATTATATAATATCGTAGCACAGTTATATACTTTGTTGTTATCCATTAGAGGTAATCCAACAATAATATATGTATCGTACTCTGAGCAAGAGCGGAGTATGTAGTTTAAGGCATCATAGGCAGAGTCAAGGAGTGTGTGAAAGGAAAACAAACTGCCACAGCTACATGAAGTAAGTGAGAGTTCTGGGAAAAGCACAACACGACACCCTTCTGAAACTGCTCCAACAATATCCTCATTTATCTGTAAAGCATTAAATGAAGGGTCTGCAATCTTTAGTTTTGGACTGCAAGCAGCTACCTTAACTCCCTTTCCACTATCTCCCATGCGAATATATATGGTATCTATGTGTGAACTCACATCTATTATATACAATCTACATAGATATTCACAGTACTTAATAAGATGAAATACAGGTTTTACTACGGCTACTTTTGTTTTTCAGTTTTTGACAAAGAGTATGCTTCGTGTTATCATTTTGATGTAAAAAACAAATCATTTAGTTGTCATAATTACTGAGGTGTTAATGTTAGTGTATTTGCCAAAACTCATAGTCTGACCTGTATCCGAGATTGAACGATTGATGATATCGAGAGTTCATTTGAAAGATACTTTTTTTGTATATATCGAAAGGACAAATCAATGAAAAGAAAATATGCAGTTATAACAGGTTTTATGGGACAGATCCAAGATCGGTTTTCTTTCTACGGAGTCGACAGAACCTTCGAAGAGATGGTGCAGGTGTCTTCAACAATTAAAGGATGTTCCGGTTTGGAGGTTGTCTATCCTCAACAGATAGATGATCCGCTAGTTCAGAAAAAGATACTCGATAACTATGGGATGGCTGTTGCTGCACTCAATGTAAATGTCAAAAGTGAGTTGAAATGGCAGTATGGTTCCATAAGCAGCCCGAAAGCAGAGATCCGAAAGGAAGCGGTTGAGTACATCAAAACAGGTCTGGATTATGCTGCAGAACTCGGTACCAACAAGGTGACAGTATCATTCCTCAACGATGGTTCAGATTATCCTTTTGAACTCGACTTCAAGCGAGCCTTTGAGCATGCCGTTGATTCAATTAGACAAGCTGCCAGCTACCGAAATGATGTCAAGCTGAGTTTGGAATACAAATTATCAGAACCGCGTATACATGCTCTGCTCGGTAATGCGGGAAAGATGGCATACCTATGTGAACAGGTAGGACTTCCGAATGTTGGAGTTACCCTCGATACCGGTCATGCACTGCAATCTCTTGAGGTTTTATCAGATTCTGTCTCCTTTCTCGCTGTTACCAACCGTCTATTCCATATCCATGTAAACGATAATTATCGTAACTGGGATTGGGATATGGTACCCGGTACTGTCAACTTCTGGGAGTTCTTAGAGTTTTGTCTCTATCTTGACCGATTCGGTTATGATGAGTTCATCACTGCGGATGTATTCCCTCAACGTCATGATGCGGTCAGGATAATGGAAAAAACCTTTGAATGGATGGACTATATGTTTGATATTTCCGAACGTATTGCAGAAGACAACAAAATCTTCGATATGATGAATAATGGCGCAGATGCATTTGAGTGTATGGATTACGTGAAGCATTTCGTCAGATAAACGAAAGGAACGTTAAGGCTGATGGCTACTAATCAATTGTTTTATCCTTTCTCATTGGTATCAAACATATCTAAGGGTCACTCTTTACCCGAAGCACTCGATATCACAAAACAAGCTGGATTCGGATATGTCGAACCTGCTTCAATCTATGGTATGTGTGAACATTTCACCCCTGCTGAACTAAATGAAGAGTTCGCTACTTCATTCAAAGAGATGTTAGAGGAAAGAGGGCTTAATTGCTATGCCGTGTCAGGACATGTCGATTTAACCATCGACTCAATGTGCGATGATTTCATCAAGAAGGTGGAGTTTGCCGGAAGAATCGGAGCTTCGATTATAAACACCAACTCAGGACCCAAACAAAACATTGAGATTTTTTACAAGAATATGAAGAAGGTTATCGATGTAGCCGAGAGATACGGAGTAATAATCGGCCTAGAATCACATGGTGATATTATTTCAACCGCAAAAGACTCGGTTGAAGTATTCAAACATTTTAACCATCCCCTGGTTCGCTTCAACTACGACACAGGAAACACCCTTTTCTATAGTGAAGGAACGGTTAAGATAGAGGAAGATATACTCTATGGTTTAGAGTATATGAGCTATCTTCATCTCAAGGATATAAAGATAGAAGGCAACAAGGTTCGGTATTGTTGTTTAGGTGAAGGTGACGTCAATCTTACAGCAGTATTACAGAACATAAAGGATAACTTCGCTAAGATTCCGGTCGGTCTTGAAATTCCGGTACATGTGAAAGGGGTATTCGACAATATTACTCCAACCGGAACCCCTATGTTGAAGAAAGACATATATACAGCCGTCGACCGATCACTTTCATTTTTAAAGCAACAGAATTACCTCTAGGTTTTGTAACAATTTTGTCAGAATTTGGTTTTTGATGTCTTGAAATCCATCTGTTTTCCCTATATAATTGAGCTGTCAGAAATACTATGGATGGTTAAATAATGATGAGCTATCTTCCTGTTGGTTCGGACAGAGTACTCGAAGAATCTGATTCCGAGATGTTTTTTACTGTCAAAATGAGGTATTTCGGATCGGTCAGAGCCTCTCGCGGTATCGAAACCGAAACCTACATGGCATATGAAGGACAGACACTCGGACAGCTACTGCTAGATATTGCTTCGAAACACAACTCCGAGTTTTGCGACGAGATCCTGCTTAAAGGTACCGATAGCATCCGAAACGATCTTATGATAACACTCAACGGAGTAATCCTTAACAGCGATGAAGTATCAATGAGGATTGTTCAGGTTGAAGATATAGTTTCATTATTTCCCATTTTTCCGGGTGGGGGATAAAAACAAAAAGAGAAAAAAACATAAGGGAAGGTGAACAATATT
>WRIP01000011.1 GCA_009782665.1 Oscillospiraceae bacterium | reverse complement strand
TCCGGTGAAATATCCTACGCCAGCTACCGGAAGAGTCACGGCACGCGAACCACCAATATGGCGATATAGGGGGATTCCGAGTGCTGCAGCACCGGCTTTGAGGTTAGCTGCTGAAACAGCTGCTGTAGCGTTTCCGCCAAGTACATCCTTACCTATCTCCAGCATTGCCTGGTCGACTGCCTGTTGATTAGCGGCATCCAGCCCGATTATTGCGGGGGCTATGAGTTCATCGATGGCTTTTGCAGCTTTTGTCGTTCCGAGACCTAAGAATTTGTCTCCTCCGTCGTATGCAAACGGAATTTCGTGGGTACCGACAGAAACTCCTGCCGTACATATTGCAGTTCCGACTGCTCCGTTAGCAGTTTCTACACGAGCATAGATTCCGGGATGTCCGCGATCAGAATATACCTGACGGCCGAACACCTTGGTGATGATTGTCCCTTTCATAAACACACTCCTATTTTATTTTGTATTTTTTAGTACTGTCACAATTATATATCTCAGGTCAGTATGGTGCAATATCAATAGAGGTCACGACGTCTCTTTTTTGCTCTTCGTATAATGACAAGTGTTGAGACTATCACTGCTGCAAGGATGAAAGCGGTCGGGATAATCCATCCTTTGGTACCATCCTTGTAGCTTCGGATATCTGTCCAGAGCCTGTCCATCAGCAGATTAGTTTCGTTGTTTAGCTCTCGTAGAACCTCAGAGTTAGCAATGATTTTTTCATTCGGATAGGCGATTGCCAGATCTTCATCATCGATATCAATAAGCTCGAACGCATCGGGGATGGGGGTAGAGTATCCTATGTATTCAGCGTTTGCGGCAGACACAGCCGGCTCGCACATAAAGTTAATGTACATTTCTGCGGCTTCTTTGTTCTTACTCCCTTTGGGGATGACAAAACCATCGATGAAGAGATTGGTTTTTTCTTTAGGAAACACAAACACTAGATCTTCGTTTTCGCTCATCATGGTAATGGCGTCACCGGCATAGTAGGGAGCGATGGCAGCTTCCCCTCCCTCCATCTTATTGAAGATTTCATCCATGACATATGCCTGTACCAATGATTTTTGTTTCATCAGTTCCTCAGCTGCTTCTTCAATCTGAGATTCGTCTTCGGTATTCATAGAATACCCAAGTCTAGCCAGAGAGATTGCAAAAGCATCGCGAGGATTGTCGAACATGAGGATATTGCCTTTGTACTGCTCATCCCAAAATGAATCCCAAGAATCAATGTCTTCGTCTACCATTGATGAGTTGTAGATTATACCTACTAAACCCCACATATATGGGACCGAGAACTCGTTGTTACGGTCATGTTCCAGGTTCTTATAGAGGTCATCTACCAGTGTATAGTTGGGGATATTTGAGAAATCCAGTGCTTCGACCATCCCTTCCCGGATCATACGAGCGATCATATAGTCTGAGGGTATGATGATATCATAGAGCGATGTACCTTCGCTCTTAAGTTTGGCATACATCTGTTCGTTACTGGCAAAGGTAATATAGTTTATCGAAATACCGGTAAGTTCTTCAAACTCTTTGTTTGTATCAAAGGAATCATCTCCACCGTCCGAGATGTATTCCCCCCAGTTGTATACTACGAGGGTAATATCTTCTCCTCTGAGATGGTTATAGTAATCTAAATCTGTCCTATAGATACTTCCGGAAATTGCTACAATATCTATTGCAGATACCGGTACTGCGATAAGTATCATCAACAATATACATAGTATCAAAATTAATCTTTTTTTCATTTTCTTTCTCCTTTTTTGTTGCTCTTAATATCTTTTAGATTCATAACCAGCAGTATGAGTAATATCACGGTAAACAGCAGGGTGGATAATGCGTTTATCTCGGGGCTTACCTTTCTTCTAGTCATTGCATAGATAGCGATAGACAGGGTTTGAGAGGTTCCCGAGGTGAAATAGCTGATTACGAAGTCATCTATTGAGTAGGTCAAAGCCATAAGGAATCCGGTTGTAATGCCCGGCATTATCTGTGGAAATACTACCTTGAAGAAAGCTTGCCTCGGAGAACAACCGAGATCCAGTGCAGCATCATAGATGCTTGAATCAAGCTGTCTGAGCTTTGGGTTAACCGAGAGTATTACATATGGCAGGTTGAATGTTATATGAGCTATGACAAGGGTTGAAAAGCCCATCTCGAAGTTGAGGAAATATCTCAATGTGGTGAACATCAATAACATGGATACACCGGTGACGATTTCCGGATTAATCACTGGAATATATGTGACATTCATTATTGCGAGCCTCGGTAGTTTCTTCATGCTCTGTATACCTACCGCTGCTGCGGTACCGAGTACCGTTGCACATATGGAAGATATTGCGGCTATCACCAACGTTACTCCGAGTGCATTCAGCACCAGGTCATTGTGTAAAAGCTGTTTGTACCAATTGAGGGTAAATCCTGTAAACAGATTGCGGCTCTTGGATTTATTGAATGAGAAGAAGATCAACACCAGTATGGGGACATAGAGGAAGGTTAACGCCGAGGCAATATATATTTTTGAACCATTCTTGACCTTGGTCATATGAGCATATCCTCCATCTCTTCATCACTGGAGGTACCGGTCAAACTCATGAAGAGTAATACCAATACCATGAGTACCAATGCCATTGCCGAACCCAGATGCGGATTATATGCATTACCTAAGAACTGCATCTCGATGAGGTCACCCACAAGAAGGGTATCTCCTCCTCCGAGCATGCGAGAGATGATGAATGTGGAGATAGAAGGGACAAAAACCATAATGATTCCGGTTGTTATACCCGGCATCGATAATGGTACTAACACCCTGCTAATGACTCCCAATCGACCGGCACCTAAATCCTCTGCCGCTTCAATTATGCTGTTATCTATCTTGGTCATGACCGAGTAGAGTGGAAGTATCATGAACGGCAGATAGTTATATACCATACCCAGTACCACCGCACCCTGAGTGTTTATCATCTGAAACGGTCCTAGATGAACTAGACCCAACAATCGATTTATGAGCCCGTTATTCTCAAGGAGTGACATCCAGGCGTAGGTACGTAGTAGAAAGTTCATCCACATCGGCAACAAGAGAAACAGTAGCATCATCGATTGTTTACTTTCCGACATTCGAGAGATGATGAATGCCAAAGGGAATGCCAACACCAGACAAATAACGGTGGCAATAGCTGCCAACCAGATGGAACGTGTGAAGACCGGCATGTACCGACCTAACCCAGACAGATTATCGAAGGTCAGTGCTCCGTCAGGTGTGGTAAATGCATAGAAACAGACCATTACAAGCGGTGCAACGATAAATATAGCCATCCATACCAAGTAGGGTAGGCTTACGATTCTTGTCTTAATCATATACCTCAACCCTTTCTGTATGGGTCATAATATGAATCTCATTAGGACCGATTCGCATGCCAACCTGTGTACCCTCATGCTCGAAGGATGTGGAATGCACCAACCACTCATAGCCAGCCTGTTCCACCACCATCTCGTAGTGTACACCCTTGAACACAACCGATTTGACTATACCGGAAATCTGTCCCTTGGCAGGTTCCACCAACTTAATATCCTCAGGTCGTATTACGATATCTACCTGCTCTTTCAGTTTGAAACCGCTATCCACACAAGTGAACTCGATGCCGGCTGCAGATACGAGAAAATCCTTGACCATTATTCCCGGGAGTATGTTGCTTTCACCGATAAATTCGGCGACAAACGCATTCTTAGGTTCATTATATATGTCTACCGGAGAGCCTATCTGATGAATAACTCCGTTATTCATCACCACGATTGTATCCGACATGGTCAGTGCTTCTTCTTGATCATGGGTTACATAGATGAATGTTATATTGAGACTCTGTTGAATTCGCTTTAGTTCAATCTGCATCTCTTTCCGGAGTTTCAGATCCAGTGCTCCGAGTGGCTCATCTAGCAGCAGAATCCTCGGTCGATTCACTAAGGCTCTGGCTATTGCCACCCTTTGTTGTTGACCACCCGACATGCTAGTGACCTTTCGACCTTCAAAACCCTGAAGACCGACTAAATCCAGCATCTTGGATACCTGAATCTTTATCTCGGGATCGGGGACTTTTTTAAGTCTCAGACCAAACGCGATGTTTTCAAACACATTAAGATGCGGGAACAGCGCATACCGTTGAAATACGGTATTTACCTCCCGTTTGTGTGGTGGCATATCTGTGATATCCTTACCATTAAAAAACACTCTGCCACTGTTCGGTATCAGGAATCCTCCTATTACACGCAGAGTTGTCGTCTTACCGCATCCCGAAGGTCCGAGTAGTGTTACGAATTCCTCGTCGTGTATATCGAGGCTGAAGTCGGAAAGGACTTCTTCACCGTCAAATGCTACACTGACACCGTCGAGACTTACAATAACATTGTTTTCCATTCTACCCCTTTGCGGTTCGATATATCTGAGGTATATCGATAAGCGTGAATTCCGCCTCGTGACGGTCGGAGGAGTCGTTTGCCCCGCAAAAAGGTTTGTTACACCACTAGATATAATGGTTACAGCAAAAGACATCCACCGGGTTTTATCACTGTTGCAGCTAAACTATCTGCGTGGTGATTTATGCCCTTTCAACTAGAATAATATTGTAAGCTTCCCTGATACATGACAGGGTCGGTTTTTTCGGGCAGTACATATAATATATCTAATGAGAGCGTAAATGTCAAATTTCGATCAAGTGGCACAAACTCAGTTTAGTGTATGTAGTTCGTAAAACCAGCTTCAATAATTGGCATTTGAAAGGAGCAGTATCCAACCAAAAAGCACCTGTAAAGCTAGCTGTTCTGTTTGTATGCTTTACCTATCGATAACCGATAGATACTTCTTCAACACACGCAGTACATCATCAAAATCTAGAGGTTTCCCCAGATGCTCCTCCATACTTGCTTCAATATATCTATCGATATCTTCTCGGAACACATTTGCAGTCATAGCAATTATGGGAATTGTTTTCGCGTTGGGAAGATCCAGTAAACGAATACACTTGGTGACCTCTAAGCCATCCATCTTTGGCATCTGAATATCCATCAGTATGAGATCATACTGTTCATGATTTTGTTTAAAGAGCTCTAATGCTTCCTGACCGTCTACGGCACAGTCAATTGATAAATGTGTAGGGGCTAGCAGCGTCATGACTATCTCTCTGTTAATTTCCACATCTTCAGCAAGCAGTATCCTGTATCCTTCGAAAATCCCATCTATACTACTGTTATCCTGTGATATGTTCTTAGTTTCTATTCTCCTATGCTCTTGTTGTTCACAGCGTTTAAGTATAACTGTAAAGATAAAGGTTGAACCTCTACCGAGCTCTGAGTTAACCGATATATGTCCGTCCATCATCTCGATGATGCCTTTGGAAATGGCAAGTCCTAAACCGGTTCCACCATAGTTGCGAGAGGTACTACTGTCTGCCTGTTGGAAGGATTGGAAGATTTTTTCCTGCTGCTCTTCACTCATACCGATACCGGTATCGGATACTGATATCTCAATGGTACAGTTACTACTATCTTGGTTAATTAGTTTAACCGAAAGACCGATACTTCCATTCTGTGGTGTAAACTTAACTGCATTAGACATCAGATTTGTAGTTACCTGTCCTAACCGTTGTTCATCACCAAACAGATCCTGTGGAATATCTTCGTCTACATTGACCGTAAGCTGTTGCTTCTTTGCTTCGATATTGAAGCGATTAATTACGATTACCTGTTGGACCATATCGTTGATGTCAAATGTTATCGGAGACAGCTCAAACTTTCCGGCTTCGATTTTTGACATATCTAAAATATCATTTATGATACTGAGTAGGAACTTGGACGCATCATTTATCTTCCCGATGGCATTATTCTTCTTCTCAACATCATCGGTCGAGGCAGCAATGGTAGTCATACCGATAATTGCATTCATCGGTGTGCGAATTTCATGGCTCATATTAGAGAGAAAATCACTCTTGGCTTGTGAGGCTACCCTCAAAGACTCCATTGTATTTCTCAGTGAGCGTATCGGTCGGGAAATAAACGCATTGGAGATAACGAAAATGAGTGCTACAACAACTATTACGATAACAAAAAGAGCGGTTAACGGATTGTTATAGTCTTCGATACTATCGGCATATATGACAACCGAGTACCAATCCAATGTCTCCACCGGTCTTATAGCGATAACTTCATGTCTAGTATATATGAGCTTGACTTCACCAGGCTTTAAATCTAGTGCGGCTTCGTAGATTTCTTGACCTAGTTTTTCCATCTCATCTTCTAGATGATGCTTCTCGGAAACAATACTCACATCCTTAGCGCCGGTTATCTCCCCGGCTTTATTAAAGAAATACAGTTCGGCAGGATGCTCATAGTTATCATAGATTGAATCTATGAATTTTGATAGATTAATACCGGTACCTACCATCCCAATAGCTACCCGGTTTTGACTGAATACCGGAGCATTGACCCATAGATTCGTCACATTAAGATCCGGGTTATAGTTTATGTTAAAGTTATATACCTCTGTTTCCCTTAGGGTCATGTAGTACCAGTAGTTTTCTGGATCATCAATATCCAGTGGGTAGGGAGCATTATCATCAGAGTAGAACATCTTATCGGCATCACTTATGAAGAACACCATGTGTTCTTTGAAGAAATGCCTATATGCAGCTATTTCTTCAAATACTATGTCCTTAAGTTGAGCTGAACCGACAGGATCGAAAAAGTACCGTTTCACCAACGGTGAATCGGCCAATTTGAGTGCAATCGCTATCTCATTGTTAACCAATGTTTCCAGCTGTAATTGCTCAATCTCAAGGATATGGGTTAGTTCCGCACTCTTACTCTTGCGGGTTATCTGTCTCATCGACAGAATGAATGCGACACTACCTGAACTGATTATTATGAAGAAAAATACAATTGAGAATATAATGAATCTGCTCATTAAGGAGACTTGTTTTTTTTGTTTTTGCAAAGTTATACCTCCCTAAGGAAGATGTGTACCACGGTAATACTATGATGAACCATAGCGACATATCTAAACAGAAACAGGATATGATTACCATTGTTTAATCGTGATGATCCGTGATGATCCGATGTGACTTAGGGACTGTTTTTCTTCGGGGTTGACCTACAAATGATAGGTAACGATTTAATATCACCAATCAAATTGTGGTGTGCCAAAAGTTACAAGTGGACTGTTTTCTGATACAATAATACTATCATAGGATTGTATTTGTATCAAGCGGTTGACGATACTAAACTCAGTGTTTGATGCATACTCAAACGACAATACCGCTTTCAATATTCATTACATTATACGATTTGAAAGGTACTACTTTTCCGACATATGAAGTAATAACAAAAGTGTAATTTCGTATATATCGATGTATGCCTATAGCACAGATAGTTCACATGTGTTACTATGCAATTATGGTTTTGTGTATCGGTTTCAGATCATAGTATATCGGTTCGGTTCAGAGTAGTTTAATTCTATACTTGACCCACAAGTCCTAACGACAATTTTGATACGAATCCATACGATCTAAACATTTTACCTGAAAGCAAATGATTATTCACCATCGGAATTGTTCATTTTAAGGTCGTTGATAACCTCATGGTATATCCCTTCGGGAGTGAGTAATTCTCAACGAAGACCCACTTCGTAATATTGTTGCTGAACATTTTATCTCCGTTTCTTTATGAACATCGGACGTGCCGACCAACTCGGCTCCGACATCCGCAACCTCTACAAGTATACGAAACTCTATTCAGGTGAGGAACCGGAACTCATCGAGGGCGATATTTTCAAAACAATTATTCCACTTGTTTCGGCAAGCGGAAACAAGCGAATAAAACAAGCGAATAAAACAAGCGAATAAAAGGATGCCATAGTGGGATTCATCAAAGAACACGGTAAGGTTACGGTCGTCGAACTTACTGAGCTATTCAGCTTAAGCGAAGGTCGAGTCCGTGCCATACTACTTGAAATGGTAAAAGCGGGTGCTATTAAAAAAAATGGCAGAACAAAGTCTGTTTACTACACTCTTGAATGAACTTTATAAGACCATCTTCCCGTAACCGTGTGGCATTATAGCCTGCTGGAACTGTTACAGTATAACTGATGAGGTCACGGTCAATAAGTCATGCAAAGACAAAGCTGTTTCATGAGAATAAATAATTTTCGGTCGACGCAACTGAGCCGCATACATTTAATCTACAAATTCATCCGGTGAAGTATATACACCGAACGAAATCCGCTCTAATACACCGGATTTTTCGAGCAGACGTAAACGTTCGTTTGAGATGCTGACATCATTCGCTTGGGCGGTAGTAACCATCCCGTTGTTTAGCCTTAAGAGTGATTGCAGATTGTCAGGCAAAGCCAAGCTATCCACCTTCAATTTGATTTTCATGCTCTTATTGGGTCATAAACTTGCACAATAATCAAAAACAGGTTTGATTTTCATGCTCGTCACGAAAGTGATACAAGCGCAAAATCAAAATCCACAGAAACAGAAATTGCATCTGTGAATTTTTCAACTCTTCTCTAAAATGTATGGGTAAATCTATTTTTCTGGTATACGTTATCAGGAGGTAGATAACCTGAAAATGGAGTTATTCACAACAGTATTGGGGATAGAATTAACTCATGCTTCTTAGAGCTTTAAGTGATATAGGAACTCCGGTTAGTGTACGTAGTAGTTATCTCTCAGCAAAGAAGAACAACACGATACCACTTGGAGGAATAATCGAATGAATGAACAAAGATTCACCGGTAAAGTAGAGTTGTATAGGAAATATAGACCATCATATCCGAAGGAATTTGTAGATTACCTATACACCCAAATCGGGTTCACTCATATGAGTACCATTGCCGATATTGGTGCAGGTACCGGTATCTTTTCTCGACTGTTATTAGAACGTGGTAGCAAAGTATATGCTGTTGAGCCAAATGATGATATGCGTGCTGTCGCTATAGATGACCTGTCAGAACACAACAACTTCTTTCCGGTAGCAGCTACAGCAGAGTATACCGGGCTGAATGATAAAAGTGTTGATTATATCACTGTTGCGGAAGCCTTTCATTATTTTGACAAGAAACGTTTTAAGCTGGAATGCCAACGTATTCTTAAATCTGGTGGCTCTCTGGTTATTACATGGAATAGTGTTGACCGCAACAGTCCTCTTATCCAAAAAAGTAGCGTCATCATTGAAAAATATAGAATTGATGATAAGAGCGCGTATAGGCAGAGTGGTAGCCAAAATGACTTTTCCGATCTGTTTCTAAACGGGAATTATGGGTATATGACATTCAAGAACTACCTATATGAAGACCGTGAAAGATTTATAGGTGGCAATCTATCGGCAGGGTATGCACCTATTGAGAAAACATACCCGAAAGAGTATGATGGATTTGTAAAGGAACTAAACACTCTATTCGACAAGTATAGTAATGATGGAATTATACGATTTCCATTCATAACAAAGAGCCATGTTGGTGTTGTGGATTACAATTGAATTAAGTGATGCTCAAGAATGTGGATTCGTAGGTGTAAACCGTGTTATACTTTGGAAGACTGTTCTTCGTGTTGAAAGAGGTGAGTCACCTGTACTCTAACACCGGGTATTGGACAGTTTATACTAAAATAGTTAGGAGAGCGGTATTATGAAGTTATATATCAAACAGAAAGTGTTTTCTTGGCGAGACAGGTTTGCGGTTAAAGATGAGTATCAGAACGATCGTTGGTTTGCCAAAGGTGAGATGTTCTCGCTTGGGCGCAAACTACATGTATATGACGCAAATGAAGTTGAAGTTGCTTTCATTCGACGTAAACTCTTCTCGTTCCTCCCACGGTACTTTATAGAACTCGGTGGTCAGCAATATGAGTTTGTTAAGGAATTTAAGATACGTCCGCAGTTCACTATACGCAACCTTGACTGGGTAATTGATGGCAATTTTCTAGCACATCAGTATACCGTTAACAACAGCATGGGAAATATTATGAGTATACAGAAAGCATGGTTTTCATGGGGTGACTCTTATGAACTCAATATCGTTTACCCACAATATGAGCTTCTATGCCTATGTGTTGTACTAGCAATCGATTGCATTATGGCGGACGCATCGTCGTCGTCATCAAATACTATTCGCGTTCATCGGTAACAATAGATTATTACTTGTGAGTGTAGAGGACTTTTCTTTGGTCACAAATAAACTCAACTGACTCGGTTGTTTCGTATCTTGCATAGAACGATATCAACCTAAAATCGAATGTTTCACTGGTTAAGATTCTAATAACGATTAATGCACTATCAACAGCGCATGTTAATACCTTTATAAAGTAGTAATATGATCATTAACTATTTTAAGGAGGTAATAACATGCGTAATTTAATAATAATTAGGATACTAAATTGTCAATGGTAATATGGCATAACACAAATACGATGAAGACTCTCAGAGCACAAATGGAGAGTTTTGAACCTAGGTCCATCTTTCATATATATTGAAAGTCCTTATGCCGATGATAGGTTGTACATAGCATGGAATAACCGTACTTCTAGGAAAGTGATCACATCATCGGATGTAGTTCAAAAAGGATGATAAAGAAACTCTTACCTAACAACTCGACTTATACAATACCAGTAAAAGTCGTATTAACGGGTTTCCGTATCCATTATATTACTTATAGAGTAGCTCATAGGCATTTCTAACGAATCAAGTATAGGAGACAATTACTCACAACAATAACAGGTTTTCTAGATACTCTGTAGCCTTCACCTCATTAATCGCAAATGGATTATTAGCAAGAATTTCTGATAGACTATTTCCTATAAACTGCGTTGTTCCTCTCGAGTTTCGTCCTGCCCAATGAGACATTATTAAGGAACCTTCTAGTAAACGACTATCAAATACAGAACTAAGAGCTGCTTTTATACAGCCATCATCATCAATTCCAACTATATATATCATGAAAACACTATTGGGTTCTGATAAAAACTCTAACATTTTATCAATATTGTAACCCTTAGGATTACTTGAACTAAATAACACTTTTGTTTTTATATCCGTTTGCGTGGAATAGTATTCAAACTCTTTTGAATAATCTCCAAGATTATTGGACATCTTAAGCCCTTGAATAGGTTTATTGTTATATAATAACTCAATTACTTGCTTTCTACTTAACGATTCGGAATCTGAGGTTATGAGATACTCAATTACTCTTCCTCGTATATTTACATTATCAATTAAGGCTGCTATTACAATTTCATTTTGAGCTTTCTTTACACGATTATCTAAGTCTTCTTTCAAAGTCTGAAAGTCAGTAGAAAAAACAAATTTATTTGCTCGTGCAGGAGAATCCTTTATATACGCTTTATCTTTAGTAGAAGGATTATATTTTTGACCAGTTGGTGCGATATTGTTCGTTGCTTCTACTAGTCGTGTTAGATTTTCTTTAAATGTATAGGTTGCATGAATCTGAAATAACGACTCGAAATTCTCTGGGCAATTACTAAATTTTTCTATAACCTGTATTATGTCCGACCCATTAAAACTACCTCTAATATTGTCTACCCTCAACTTATGAGAAGAGTGGCTGATTTTAGATAACAATGTAGAATTTGCAAGCAATAAAATATTAAGTTCAGGCGTTACTATACAAACTATAAAAGGGTTCTTATCGAATTTTTGCAAAGCAGAAAGAGATAATACTGTGTTATTAAAGTGTTTTCTGGTGGATTGACAGAACCTAACTGAAAAGCTATCACAAGTATACACACTTCTATCTTTTACCAACCCGAAATGGGATTGTGTGACTTTAGCTAATTTTTGCTTGTTATATTAACCATTCATTTTTGATAAAAACGACACAAATTCACTTATTTCTTTGATGTTATACATTCATCTACCTCACTTAGGGAACTATCGAACTAAAGCACTGCTAAGTACTGGAGTACTGGTACTTTTGGAGGCTTTTTTCTGTTCTGCTAATGTATTTCTTTCCCAAAACACCCCATCTGTATATCCCTGTATTTCAGGTTTGGCAGTTGCTATATCTAGTCTTTTCTCTGCTAATGCACAAAACTCCGGTTCAATCTCTATACCTATGAAATTACGTCCGAGCTTCTTAGCTACAACGCTTGATGTTCCCACACCTGCAAATGGGTCAAGTATAAGGTCATCAGTATTTGTACTTGCAAGTACTAACTTAGCATATAGTTTCTCTGGTTTTTGAGTAGGATGGTCTGTGTTTTCAGGCATTGACCAATATGGAATCGAAATATCATCCCAAAAATTTGATGGATGAGTATCGCGATAATTGCCATTAATTGTTTCTTCCCAATCTTTTGGGTTACCGTTTATCCTGTATGGTGCGATAACCTTTTTTCTTAACTTTACATCTTCAACATTAAAGGTATATTCATTTGACACTGTTGCAAACCATACATCTTCCATTGAGTTCTTCCAATTTGTTTTAGATCCTCGTCCTTTTTCTCTTTCCCAAGTAATTCGATTTTGAATAATGAAATATTCACTAATTATCGGGCCAATAATTAAACTGGATACCCAGTCACTGCAGATATATATAGAAGCAGTACTCTTAAGAGTATGTAATGCACCTTCAATCCATGCTCGTGTAAACGCTGCATAATCTGTATCATCCATTTTATTGAACGTTTTTGTTGAATACTTCTTACTGAGATTATATGGCGGATCAACTATAAGCAAATCTACAGACTGTTTAGGAACATATGGTAATACATTGATGCAATCACCATTTACTATACTATTTGACATATCACAGTTAGTCGAAATATCCGTTTCATTTATACATCGACTTAAATATATCAGTTTCTCTTCTTCTGTTAGACTAATAGTTCGATTACGTTCAGATCTATCCTTTAACAAACTCATAAAAAAACCCTTCTAGAAAACGTTGATTCACTACTCTATTATTACTCCAAAGAAATGTGTTTTTACATACCATTTATAGGTTACACCGACACCTTCCACACAGACATTATTATCGTCATTTTTCCTTAATACTTCCCTTCTGCATTCTCTCATCACAAGCTTGTATTATATAAGCATTAAGCGATTGTCCTGCTTGTTTAGCATGTGCCTGTAATACTTCTTTATACCCCTTCTTAGCAGGACAATTGCATCAATTTAATTGAACAATAGAATTTCCTTGACATAACGTAGTTATTTACGAGAATAGAACCGAGTGATAGTGCTTACTCGATAATAGCACTGTTAATTTAGGAAAACCTTGGAAAATAAAAGAACCCGAATAAACCATTCGAAATGGGGTATTCAGAGCACCAATATTAGTAATCAAGTATATCTTGGTTACTTCTTTTTGTTAGCAGATATTAATGACTGTTCTATGAAGTCTTCATCAAGAGTTCCAAGTATAGTTCCAAGAACCTGCTTGTATTCTAACCCAATCATCCATCTCATACTCTTTACACTACACTTCATAAATGTTTGAGAAATCTTACAGAGGGTAAGAGCCATACGTCTCATGGCAGAGAAATTCATATAAGCATTCTTGTCAGTTGTCATATCTCTGTCATCACCAAACGATGCATCAAGATGCCAGTGTAGTATGTTTTCGACTGACCAATGACCACGAATAGCCTCAGCACATAGTATTGGATCTGTAAGACTGCTGATGAAATATCTGATTTCTACTGTATCTACATTTGTTTGGTGATTATGTATCAGTTTCTCATAACAGATAAACGAACGAAGCTTTTTCCATTCCTTCCTGTCATGGAACCATCTAACATCATCAGTGAAGTAAAAGTTACGTATCTCAGTCTTAGAATGAGCTTTTTCAATTGTTGTAATATAACCTTCTCCGCTCTCTCTGATTTCTTTTCTCTTTTCTTCAGAGAAATACAGATCTACTTCATCATAGAATGTGTGCTGGTTTCTTTTAAGAGCTACTGCATAATCTGCTTGACCTTCGACAATAACGTTAACCGTCCCTTTCTGTGTGTTGAGTGCATCACATGTGACAATAGCATTTTTTATGTCAATATACTTCAACACCTCCTGAGCCGTAGGGATCTCGTTGGTTTTACTATCTATGTCTTTCATTGCTATACATATACAGTTGGAAGCATCGTAGATATTTAAGGTTTGAAGATTGGGTAGTGCTCCGTTTTTACTGCTCTTCCTGCCGGTACCATTGGCCTGTTTTCCATCAACATTGATAAGTCTCCTACCATTAGATTCTATACCTAGAGATAGTTTAATTCTAGTCATGTTTTCCATTAGGAAATCTACAATGAGACTCTGGAATATGTTAGGTGATACTAACGAAAATACTCTTCTGAATGTATCGTGTGATGGTGTACCATTTTTAAACTTCAAAAATGATTTTAGCCAATCAACTCTTACCTTGCCGAACTGTGCTATCTCGGTCCATGTTTCTGCACCCGAGAGTACAGCAAAAAATGCGATTAACAAAATCTCATGTAAAGGATAGTCTATCATGTTTTTCATACGTACATCCGGTACCTCCTTGGCCATACGTATAAACCGCTTGACTAATTTGTTTGATGGGTTGATCTCTTCTTTGCATTCGATATTATGCTCCTTGAATATATCAGCAAATTCCAGTACTACATTTGATATTCTCTTACTGTTACCCATACTGTACCTCCTTAAAACTAATCTGATGTAGCTCTAAGAATTCCTTAACCCCTTCAGGTACTTCAGCTATCTTTGCCTCACTACCCATACATACTACCTTTACCAAAGGCAGTAACGATACTGCTTCCTGATATGATTCTTTAAAGTGTCTTCTAAGGGTTTCTGCTATCATCCGCTGTACACGTTCAACTCCTACCTGTTGATCTTCAGATGGAGTTCTTGTCATATCTAATCCCGGTAGATACTTCGACACCCATGAGGATTCATAATACTCTTGTCTTATCTCTCCATACATAAATAGTAACATACCTGCTGCCATTACATAATTATTGTATTTGCGATACTTTTGTTTAAGCCCAGTCTGTATATTCTCGCATAACAACAGGATAGTAAAGGATAACCCATACTCATATGCATATACCGGAGCCCCTAGTTTCTTCTTAGCAGGTATTAACCCTTCTTCTGTGATTCTGCCTATATAACCATCACTTACCCGCCTTACCTTATCTGTACCGGGTATCCGTTCAGAATGAGCAGCATAAAGATAATACTTACCATTTTGGTAATTGACATATGTGCCTTTTGGTTTATGCTTAAGAACCCAATCAGGGTATGCTGACATAGACCCCCCTAAAAACCATACTTTGAGAGTGACAAAACTGCGTAAATACATGTATTACATATTATGTAATACAATCTTAGCAAAAAAAAGAAACAATGTCTAGACCTCAATTTATATAGCCATAAATTGATGCGTTTGTCCTGATGATTCAAGTCACCTAATTGAGAAATGAACCGGTATGCTATATAATTGGGTTAAGAGCGTATGAGGAATCAAGTAGATATGGATATTAAGGTAGGAGATATAATCACAGTAAAGAAACCACATCCCTGTGGCAGTAAGGAGTTCTTAGTACTGCGGGTAGGGATGGATTTTCGAATAAAGTGTACAAAATGCGGACATGAAATAATGATTGTACGCAAGAATATAGAAAGAAATATTCGTAACGTAAGAAGGAATAATGTTAATGTTTGATAAACTCGAAGAAGTATACGAACGATATTTGAGCATAAACCGTGATCTAGCAGATCCGACCATCTACTCCGATAACGAACGTATGAAATCGCTTATGCGTGAGAATAAACAACTTAAACCAATCGTAGACAAGTATGAAGAATACAAAAAGGCAAGATCAACCATCGCTGAATCGAAGGAACTCATAGCCGATCCTGATACCGATATAGAGTTTAAGGAACTGTTGAACCAGGAGATAGATTCAGCCATACTGCAAATTGAAGGGATAGAGGAAGAGCTAAAAATCCTGCTCATCCCTCGCGATGTCAATGATGATAAGAACGTCATTGTGGAGATACGTGGCGGAGCAGGGGGCGAGGAAGCTGCACTCTTTGCAAATTCCCTCTATCGCATGTACTCGATGTATGCTGATACTAAGAGATGGCAGAATGAAATCAACTATGTCAGCGAAACAGGTCTTGGTGGTATTAAGGAAATCAGTTTTTCCATCAATGGTCTAGGTGCTTACAGTCGCTTAAAATTTGAAAGCGGTGTACACCGAGTACAGAGGGTTCCTGAGACTGAAGCACAAGGAAGAATTCATACATCGACTGTCACCGTTGCGGTACTGCCGGAAGCCGATGAAGTTGAGATAGATATAAACCCCAAGGATCTGAAGATAGACACATTCAGATCGGGTGGTGCCGGTGGTCAACACGTCAACAAGACTGAGTCGGCAATCCGCATTACCCATCTGCCGACTGGGCTAGTTGTTGAATGTCAAGATGAACGTAGCCAGTTTAAGAATAAGGATAAGGCGATGAAGGTGCTACGTTCTAGGTTACTAGAAGCTGAACGGCAACGAAATGATGCTGAAATGTCATCCGAACGCAAGAGTCAGGTTGGGACGGGGGATCGCTCGGAACGAATAAGAACATATAACTATCCCCAGGGAAGAATGACCGATCACCGAATTAATCTGACGCTATATAAACTCGAGGCTATCCTCAACGGGGATCTCGATGAGATAATAGATAACCTAATCGTATATGATAATACCGAAAAGATGAAAGAAAGCCGATACGAATGACCACAGAACTGCTTAAGATAACCGAAGAAAACCTCGATTACGCAGTCAAGAAGGCAGCTAAACTGTTGAAATCCGGTGAGTTAGTAGGACTTCCCACCGAAACGGTCTATGGTCTAGCCGCCAATGCATACAATATTGAGGCAGTTAAGAAGATCTTTCGGGTTAAGTGTCGTCCCAGCGATAATCCACTGATTGTACATGTAAGCGACTTCATGATGCTCAAGGATGTGGCTGATCTCACACCGAAAGCGGTCGAGATGGCGAAAGTGTTCTGGCCAGGTCCACTCACTATGGTCCTTAAGAAAACCAG
>WRIP01000010.1 GCA_009782665.1 Oscillospiraceae bacterium | reverse complement strand
ATGTATGTCGATCTTAAACCGGCACTTGAGACAAAAATACTGGATCAGAGGATTTTAAGAGATTTCAAGCTAAACATAAATCGAGATTTCATCAACAGTCTCGGTGCATTACTACCTAACCGTCTCATACCCATAGTGGTAGAACGCAGTGGTATACTACCACACAAGAAGGTAAACAATATATCGGCAGAAGAGCGGACTAAACTCATCGATGTCATAAAGCACTTTAGGTTATCCCCCGTATCTCCCGCATCAATTGATGAAGCTATTATCACAGCTGGAGGTATAGCAGTAGATGAGGTAGATCCCAAGACGATGATGTCAAAAATCCTACCGAACATATATTTCGCAGGTGAGGTACTAGATGTTGACGGGTACACAGGTGGGTTCAACCTTACCATAGCGTTTGCCACCGGAGCTGCCGCAGGCAGACATATACTTAAAGACAGGGAGCAGTAAGGATGTATCAAATAGCAATCGACGGACCAACTGGAGCGGGAAAAAGTACCGTCTCAAAAGCATTAGCCCAGCAACTCGGCTTCATATATGTAGATACCGGAGCCCTCTACCGTTCAATAGGATATACTGCGCTTCAGGCTGGTGTGGATGTATATGAATCGGCTGAGGTTGAGATATTACTCAAAGATATTTCGATTGAACTCAAATACATATCTAAACAACAGCATGTCTTAGTCAACTCACAAGACCTGACTAATTTAATTCGAACCGAAGATGTATCGATGGCTGCTTCTGCTGTATCTGCACATATTCCGGTCAGAGCATTTTTATTGCAGCTACAGAGAACTCTAGCAGAACGTAGCAACGTCATTATGGACGGACGCGATATCGGAACGGTAGTTCTGCCAAATGCAGATGTCAAAATATTCCTAACTGCTTCGGATGAGGTCAGAGCGTTACGTCGTATGACCGAACTGCAAAGAAAAGGGATTGATGCCATATATGAGGAGGTATTGCGTGACCTCAGAGTACGTGACAGCAACGACAGTAACCGTGAAGCAGCACCGCTAAAGGCTGCTGATGATGCGGTGGTTGTCGACAGTACTAATATGAGCTTCGATGAGATAGTAGAGTATCTAATCGACTTGATTAAGGAGAGATTACACATATGACAGGATTCTATCAATTTGCTATGAGGACAATGAGGTGGATAATATATGCGTTATTCTGGCTCAAGGTTGAAAACAGACAGTATATTCCGAAGAACCGAAACTTCATTATACTAGCGAACCATATTTCCGGGTGGGATCCCATAACAATTGCGGTCAGCGGACAGTTCCTGTTTCGACCGATGGCAAAGAAGGAACTGTACAATTCTAAATTCCTAGCATTTATACTCGATAAGCTGGGTTGCATAAAGGTAGATCGAACCGACGGTACTAAGGCATTAGCTTTAGCAAGAAAAGCACTTGATGCCAAGGAGACTATGCTTATCTTCCCCGAAGGTACCCGTTCTCGTACACTTAAGCTCGGAGATTTCAAGGGCGGTGCGTTTGCATTAGCACTCAAAACCGATACACCTATTCTTCCCTGTCAAATCATTGCTCCGAAGGGCATGAAATTATTCTGTCGTGTGAAGGTAAGATATGATAAACTGATTCATCCCTCAGAAATATTTTTTGAAGAAGATAACAGACATTACGAGCGTTCAATGGAGGTAATTCGTAAGGTATTTATAAAGCTTAGAACAGACGAGATGCCCAACTGAGCCGGAAGGATACCGAGTGAGCGAAGCAGGAAACACAGATGAGTAAAGTTACCGTTACACTAGCCAAAACCGCAGGATTCTGCTTCGGTGTGGCAAGAGCCATAAACTACTGTGAGGCGTTGCTTAACAGCAATACCCCTGCTGTTACTCTAGGTCCGATTATTCATAACCCTCAGATTGTACAACAGCTCGAACAAAAGGGGATACGGCAGGTGGAAACCCTGGATCAGGTTAATGAAAACGAGACGGTCGTTATCCGAAGTCACGGTGTGGCACCTGAGATCTATTCAGAGATTACAAGGCTTGGGTTAATCTGTCTTGATGGTAGCTGTAAGGACGTAGTTAAGATACATGAAATTGTGAGTAACGCAGTTAGAGAAGGTCGCTGTATACTCATCGTAGGAGACAAAAATCACCCCGAAGTAATAGGCAGTTCAGGTTATGGTGGAGACAATTGCCATATCTTTGACAACGAGAGCAGTTTAGTTGAAGAAATTTATCCAAAAACCGGCGATCAGCCGGCAATAATAGTTGCACAGACGACATTTAATCTGTTACAATATCTAAAGATTGTTGACACTGCAAGAACCCTGTACACAGATATTTTGGTGTATGATACGATATGCAATGCAATGCTCAAAAGACAACAGGAAGCAAGCCTGTTATCCAGAAAAAACGATCTGACTATTGTAATAGGGGGAAAACAGAGTTCAAACTCGAAAAAACTGTATGAACTCTGCAATGATTCGTCAGCATCATATTTAATAGAAACAAAAGATGAGCTCAATAAGTCTATGTTTCAAGGGGTTAGGAATATTGCTGTTACTGCGGGTGCTTCAACTCCGACTGCAGTAATTGAGGAGGTTCTATCAAGGATGGATGAACTAATTAGGGAAAACGGAGATACCACCGACGATCTTCAACCGCAAGAAATTTCTGCTGAGCCAATATCAACCGAGGCGACCAACGGAAGCGAGGCGACCAACGGGAATGCCGAAGCGACCGAAGCTACCGTAGCGACCGAAGCGACCGTAGGAAGTGAAGAGCTGACTGGAACGACCGAAGGAAGTGTAGGGAGTGCAGAGCTGAGTGTAGGAAGTGCAGAGCTGACCAACGGGAATGCCGAAGCGACCAACGGAAGCGAGGCGACCAACGGGAATGCCGAAGCGACCGAAGCTATCGCAGGAAGCGAAGCTACCGTAGGAAGTGCTGAGCCTAGTGAGACTGACGAAGAATCGGATGATGATTTCAGCTTTGCTACCGCATTGGAAGGTTCATACAAACCGCTTCGCCGAAATCAAAGGGTACAGGGTACGGTTACCCAGATAAGACCTAATGAAATTGTAGTTGATTTGGGATCAAAGCAAACCGGTATAATTCCCATTGAGGAGCTGAGCGATAATAATACGGCAAAACCCGAGGAAATAGTCTCGATAGGCGAGAAGATAAATCTAATTGTCATCAAGACCAACGATGTTGAGGGTATAACCACCCTGTCCAAAAAGAAACTAGACTCGACCGAGGGTCTGGATTTTCTCATAAAAGCACAGGAAGAAGGATCGATACTCGATGGGTTTGTTGTCGACTTAGTTAACAAAGGGCTCATAGTCATCGTCAAAAATGTCCGGGTGTTTGTACCAGCCTCACAGGCAACCATCAGACCTGGAATGAAGTACGATAATCTACTACATACCAATGTGAGAATAAAGATACTTGAGGTTAACCCGGCAAGACGTAGGATAATTGGTTCCATTCGAGCAGTACTTGTCGAAGAACAGAACCGGATAACCGAAGCCTTCTGGGCTGAGATTGAACCCGATAAAGAATATACAGGCGTCGTAAAGTCGTTAACCAACTATGGTGCGTTTGTTGACTTAGGTGGAGTAGATGGTATGGTCCATGTGAGCGAGCTCTCATGGAAACGGGTCAGAAATCCCAGCGATGTTGTGTCAGTAGGTCAAGAAGTATCGGTATATGTCAAGGGTGTAGATTACGAGAAGAGACGTATATCCTTAGGTTACCGTAAGGATGAGGATGATCCTTGGAGAGTATTTGAGAACAGCTATTCAGTCGGAGATATCTTCGATGTTACCATCGTTTCATTGACCTCCTTCGGAGCATTTGCACGAATTACCGATGATATAGACGGACTCATACATATCAGTGAGATCTCTAGTTCACATATCAATAATGCTTCGGATGTACTGTCAAACGGAGATGTGGTATCGGTAAGACTATTAAGAGCCGATAAAGAAAAACGCAGAGTATCCCTTTCGATGAAGTATGAAGGTGCTCCCATGCTAGAGAGAAAACAAGCACCGTTACCGGAAATCGAAGAGATAATTGAAGAACCGGTTGAAGAGATCGTCGAAGAGGTAGTTGAAGAAATTTCACAACCGCTCGAAGCAGATATTGAACCGGATAACAGAATAACGACGGATGAGGTTTTTGATATAGAGGAAACTGAAGAGCAGCAGGAGAGTGAAGCAGAAGCTAACTCGGCTGGTCAACAAGAGTAATCTTCATCCTACAGGTATAT
The DNA here is from genome assembly GCA_009782665.1 of Oscillospiraceae bacterium. Taxonomy (GTDB): domain Bacteria; phylum Bacillota; class Clostridia; order Oscillospirales; family Ruminococcaceae; genus WRIP01. The sequence continues at coordinate 14,928 of WRIP01000010.1, read as the reverse complement.
AAAAGTACCAGCACCGCCGTTTATGGTCACATAAAAGCGGTGCTGTTGTCTTTATACTTCACTCGCAGTAAAATAGTAGTCAAATACATTAAATGAGGAGTAAGACATGAAGATTACAGATATTAAAGCATATGTGCTTAAGACCGAGTTTACCCCTGAGTGGCCCCTTATCGATCTACAGACTACCCCTTTACACTACTATGATGAATACAACGGAACCCCTGTAAGACATTCTCAATCGGTACATCTGGATCCCGAAGCAGGGTTTGCCAAAAACATAATGATTGAGATTATGACCGACGAGGGAATCAGCGGTATTCACATACCAGTGAATCAATTTATGCAGGTAGAAGGTGTTTTAAAAATATTCAGACCTTTCCTAATTGGTATGAATCCCCTCGAAATCAGAACCATAAGAGATAAATGCGACCGATATGCACAGTATGCGAGAACTGGAGTTTGGATGGCTTCCATAGCGGCTATCGATAATGCCCTCTGGGATCTTCAGGGAAAGGTAGCAGGGCTACCAACCTTCCGTTTACTCGGAGGAGGTCGTACACGCATTCAACCATATATCAGTACACTAGGTTGCGTTACTGAGGATCTATCACAGGTTAAAGAGTGGGCTGTAAAGGTCAAGGAAATGGGAGTTTGGGGGCAGAAATGGTTTTTCAAATATGGTCCCGGCTCTGGTAATGAAGGCATTGATAAAAACCTAGCATTGGCTCATACCGTCAGAGAGGCGGTTGGCGCGGATACTAATATTATGTTCGATGCCTGGGCATCCTGGGATTTGACATATTGTTTAGATATGTTTAAGAGACTGGAAGAAGTTAATCCATACTTCATTGAAGAGCCACTCAGAGCTGATAGGATTGAAGCTTTCAAGATGCTCAAGGATAAAACCGACATCAAGATAGCGACAGGTGAAAAATTGCTAAACCGATTTGAACTACATGAGTTCCTCAAACAAAATGTTATAGATTTCTATCAACCCGAACCCGAAATGTTTGGAGGTATCTCCGAGACGAAGTTTGTCGGAGAACTGTGTGAGCTGTACGGAGTAAAATTCGCTCCGCATGGTATGTCGTTGATGCCTATCCTTTCGGTTACCGCAGCAATGGCTCCAGATATTTCTCCCTGTTTTGAGTATCTGATGCGCACAGTACCGGGGTTCATCTCGCCACTGAAGAATCCACCGCAGATAGTTGACGGATATGTTCAACTCGATGAAAGACCGGGTCTATATACCATCGATGAGAGTAAGATAGTCCAAAAGACAGAGATAGTAATCTAGCTGTTTGACAGGAGATAAAATTGGACCGGTTTAATTATCTGAAACGAGTAGTCGCCATTACCGGGCATTACGGTTGCGGAAAAACCAACTTCGCCCTTAATCTGGCATTGCACACAAAAAACACCGAGCAGGAGGTCGTGTTAATCGACCTGGATATCGTCAACCCATATTTCATCACTTCGGATTTTAGTGAGATGCTAACAGCAGAAGGGGTATCGGTCATTAACTCCCAGTATGCCAACTCACTCATTGAGACACCTTCAGTATCTCGAGAAATATCGGCAGTGATACGATCGGATAGACAGGTCATAATCGATGTCGGAGGTGACGACGTCGGAGCCGTTGCTCTTGGACGGTTTTGGCAGGACTTTGAAGCGGTGAATGGTCTTGATGTCATCTATCTCTTTAGCATCTACCGACCACAGACAGGCAGTATAGAGGATGTGAGACGGCATGTCGAGGCGATAGAGATTAGCAGTAGACAGAAGGTAACAGGTCTAGTCAACAGCTCAAACCTAGCCGGATATACCACACTGGCAGATATCGAGCGAAGTGAAGAGTTTAGCACACGGTTGTCGGAATACCTGGAGTTACCGCTCATTGCGACATTGTCGATTCAAGAAATATCCCGGGATAATTACTGGCATATATCACGATTTGTGAAGCTTCCCTGGGAATAGAGATAAAGGAGATATGATGGCAAAAGGAAGGATACATATAGATGAAGGGCGCTGTCAGGGTTGTGCACTCTGCTTTGAGTTTTGTAGCAACAAGGTCATCGCCATCGCGACTGAGACGTTGAACGCCAAAGGATACCATCCGGCAGTGGTAGTTTCTCCCGAGAACTGTACCGGATGTAGTGTCTGTGCTCTAGTCTGCCCGGATGTGGCAATAACCGTTGAAAGAGGAAAAGATTAATGGCAGAGAGATTATTGATGAAGGGTAATGAAGCGGTTGCCGAAGCGGCGATACTCGCCGGCTGTATACATTTCTTTGGTTATCCCATAACCCCTCAAACCGAAGTCGCAGCATATATGTCTAAACGACTACCCAAGATAGAAGGTGGAGTGTATCTGCAGGCAGAGAGTGAGATTGCAGCTGCTAATATGGTGCTGGGAGCATCCGCAGCCGGTGTACGTGCAATGACCTCATCTTCTTCACCCGGCATCAGTCTTAAAACCGAGTGTATCTCATACATGGCAGGTTCGGATATCCCCTGCCTCATAGTCAACGTGCAACGTGCCGGTCCGGGTTTGGGAGGCATTCAACCCTCACAGGCAGATTACTGGCAGGCGACGAGAGGACTCGGTCACGGAGGAGCACATGCCTTGGTATTTGCACCATCATCCATTCAGGAGATGGTGGATATGGTGTTCGACGGCTTCGAATTGGCAGAGCAGTACCGAATACCGGCTATCATACTATCGGATGGTCTACTCGGACAGATGATGGAACCGGTCATCTTCCCGGAAAGAAAACCTAAATATATAGACAAGCCCTGGGCGTTAACCGGACACGGTTTTAAGCGAGAGCATAATATTGTCAATAGTTTGTATCTCGAAGCGAGCGAACTGGAAGAAAAGAATAACGAGCGTGAACAACGGTACAATGAGATTAGACGTCTTCATGCAGTAGCAGACAGCTACCTGATGGAGGATGCCTCGGTCGCTGTTGTCGCATACGGTGCGGCAGCCAGGGTGTCAGGAGCGGCTATCGATGTGTTGAGAGAACAGGGAGTAAAGGCAGGGCTCATAAGACCGGTAACCCTCTGGCCTTTCCCGACCGCAGCTATTGAATCTGCAGCCGAACAACTCGAGCAGATACTGGTGGTTGAGATGAGCCATGGACAGATGGTAGAGGACGTGAGATTGGCAGTAAACGGAAAGATTCCGGTGCATTTCTATGGCAGAAACGGTGGAATACTCCCGACACAACAAGAGATAATCAATCAGCTGCTTGAGCTGACAGGAGGGGTGAAGTAATGGAGGTTGTATACAAGAAACCGCATGCATTGACCGATGTCCAAATGCACTATTGTCCCGGTTGTACCCATGGAATTATACACCGACTTGTGGCAGAAACTATAGATGAGCTGGATATCGAAGGTAGAACCGTCGGGGTGGCTCCGGTGGGATGTGCCGTCTTTGCATATAACTATTTCAACTGTGATATGATACAGGCTCCACATGGTAGAGCGCCTGCAGTCGCAACCGGTCTCAAGCGTGCCCGACCCGACAATATTGTATTCACCTACCAGGGTGATGGAGATCTAGCTGCCATTGGAACGGCTGAGACTATTCACGCAGCTACCCGCAGCGAAAACATCACCGTCATCTTTGTCAACAATGCCATCTATGGTATGACCGGAGGTCAGATGGCTCCGACCACTATTGTGGATCAGGTCACTCAGACTACCCCCTACGGGAGGAATCCTAAACTAGCCGGTTATCCGGTAGCGGTTTCAGAGATGCTTTCGACACTTGAAGGTACCACCTATGCAGTGAGGGTAGCGGTGAACAATCCCGCTGGTATCATTGCTACCAAGCGTGCGATAAAGAAAGCATTTACGAATCAACTAGAGGGTAAAGGATTCTCGATTGTCGAGATACTGTTCAGCTGTCCAACACACTGGGGTATGTCACCCAAAGAAGCACTCGACTGGATAGAACAGGATATCTACCCGACCTTCCCACTCGGAGTATATAAAGACAGGACGGAGGGACCCAGCCATGATTAAGCAGGTACTTTTTGCTGGATTCGGCGGACAGGGAGTGCTCTTTGCCGGTAGGGTATTGGCAAACACCGCACTCGGTAAAGGATATGAACTGTCCTGGTTGCCGTCATACGGACCTGAGACAAGAGGTGGTACCTCTAACTGTGCCGTGGTCATAAGCGACCGGAAGATAGGTTCCCCGATAGTAACCAACCCGGATATTTTGGTCGCAATGAATGCGCCGTCCTTTGACCGATTCATCGATAGCGTATCGGAGAACGGATTGGCAATCATTGATAGTTCTCTCATCATAAGAGAGTCAAATCGAGATGACATTACGAGAATAGATATTGCTGCGACCACACTAGCTCAACAGAAACAACTGACAGGCCTAGCAAATATGATACTTTTGGGAAAGCTGTTCAGTGAGATTGCGTTGTTTGATGAAGCCGATATTTCTTCTGGCATGAAGCTGAGTGTCTCAAGCTCAAGAGAGTCATTGATTAACCTAAACCTAACAGCTATCGCACTCGGTAGCAGTATATGAACAATGGATAGATTGAAAGGACGTCGATTTATCTGACATAGGAAAGACAGGCTGAAAGAGCGGGTTCTCTTTGCAGCTTGTTTTGTTTTCACTAGATAGTATATATTCTTAGGATGAGGAGTAACAGCGTGTTTTTTAAGGTAAACGGGTTAATCGCTGATGAACTAACACTACAGGATACTGTTGATTTCCACCGGATATGCAACCAACAGTTCGTGCTCAGGTGGATGGATGACTGGAAGATGGATTTGTCACAGGTTAAAGACCTCATATCATATTCTATAAACGGTTATGAAAAAGCGGATCCGGAACAGATTCCCTTTATCATGGCAGTTAGAACAGAGACTAATCAATTGATTGGTATCTGCGGATTCGGACCAAAACCCGAGTTGAACGGGGAAGTTGAAATCGCATATTTTATCGATGAGAATTTTTCCAAGAGGGGTTATATGAGTCAGATAGTAGAAAAGGCGATAGAGTTTTTCTTTACGCTGACCGACAAGCCCCATCTATCAGCGTTGGTGGATGAACGCAATATTCCGTCTAAACGAATACTGATGAACAATCAGTTTATCTATCATGAAGTTGATGACAGCGACAGTATTCTCAAATCTCACTATCGCCTTTACCGCTTGGAATGAGTGGATAGATACGAAAGGAAAAACCATCCAAACGAAAAAAGCGGTTGTTCAGCCATCCATATATAATATATATAGGATGTTATACCGCTTTAGATGAGAGTTACACTGCCTCTTACTGCCGGGTTCCAACCCTCTTTCGATACTCTAACCCAGTGTTAACCGGAAAAGATTACCTTCTCGTTGTTGAACATTTTTGCCAGGATAAAGCTTGCAATGAAGCAGTAAATTACGTTTGAGATAACTGCCAAAACCACATTGAGGCTAGAGTAGTCGAGTGCAAACAACGCACTCATACTCTCGACACTATTATATATCGGTATTAGGTAGAACCAACTGCCGGATGAGGCTGAGCCGAACATCCCCGATACGCCAATAACCATTACGACGATCATGAGTGGCATTATAGCAGTTGAGGCTTCCTTGACCGATTTGGCAAAGGCAGAAACTAAGGTCACTAGCGAGACTAATAGCAGCAGCGTCGATAGGATGACTAGAGCCAATAGTATATATTCCTTTACAGTATATATATCGACACTGATAGCATCGGTAGCACCTATGAGCCGTGGTAGCGACAGAATGGTGGAGACTGAGCTGACAAGACCGATGAGAAATGAGAGGATAGCAAGACTCAGAATCTTACCGAGTGCTAACTCGCTGCGTTTGAGTGGGGATACTAAGAGTGTGCCCAACGTTCCGCGTTCCTTTTCTCCCGCAATGGATTCGGTCCCGATACCGGCAGTACCTGAAAACAGGAAGGTGATGATGAGCATCGGCATCAGCATCGAGATTATGCTGGCAGACAGTTCCTCGGGGGTTGCCAGATTTCCGTCAATATCTCGGTTGAGGTCGAATTTGTTGGCGAGAGTTGCCTCATACGAATCGAGAATCGAGACGGTAATGGCATAAGCATTGCTTGAACTAATTTCCAGTGGATTATAATATAACTCAATATTGGGAGCGTCGAGTTTCGTGGTTACGTCATATCGCGCTACGGCCTCATCGAAGTCGGCAGGGAACACAATTAACAGGTCTGCCTGTTTGTCGGATATCTGTTGTTTAATCATAGATTGGTCGACAGCATTCATTATCTCACACCAGCTCCAGAGTGAATCCTTTTCAAGAGAGTGGGGTATATCGACCACATAAACGGTCGGTGGTATATCGGGATCTGGCGAGAGCATATCGGTCATAGCACTACCCATGATGGTATATAGTACGAAGATGAGTATACCCGGCAGAAAGAGGGTGATGAGCATTCTCTTATCTCCGAAAAACCGCGCAAACTCTTTCTTCATAATCGTAGTAACATTACTTCGCCTCATATATTCTCTCCTTTTCTCTCTTGATACAGTAGAAAGAATAGGTCCTCGAGCGACAGCTTCCCTGTTAATCTTTCCAATCGGTCACAGACCTCCATCTGACCGTCGATGAGTATCCCAACCCGGTCACAGATTCGTTCCACCAAGCTGAAGATATGGGTCGAGATGATGATGGTTTTTCCCGATTCCTTCAGTTCCAGTAGAAAATCTGTCACCACCTTTGCGGTCAGCACATCAAGACCGTTGGTAGGTTCGTCGAAGATGATGATATTTGGATCATGAACCAATGAAACGGCTAGCGAAGTCTTCTGCTTCATACCTGAAGATAGATTGGCAACCTTGACCTCTCGGAACCCATCTATACCGAAACGTGAAAACAATATTTCTTTTCTTTGTTCCCTCACCGATGAACTAATGTTATGGACCGAACTGAAGAAATCAAACAGATAGTTGGGGGTGAAGAAATCCTCTAGCTTCAGCTCACCGGTCAGAAATCCAATCTTTGAACGTACCTCTTCGGGTTGAGTGATAATACTATAACCATCCACTAATGCATCGCCTGAATCCGGCTTAATGAGGGTGGAGAGTATCCGAAGCGCAGTGGTTTTACCCGCACCGTTGGGTCCCAACAGCCCGAATATCTCCCCTTCATACGCATTGAAGCTCAGATTGTCAACTGCCTTCAGATACTTCGAGTCGACCTTGGTCAGTTTTTGCTGTTTTTTGCTAAGCTTGAAGGTCTTGCTGATTCCTTCAACACTTATGAGTGAATGGTTCATTAATCTCTCCTCTGGGTACATATATATCTAGATAATTCCGGACCGATCCTTAACATATATTATCACCGTTGATGGACAACTCCACAGGTTTTGGTATAATTTCGATAGACAGATCAGAAAGAAAGCTAACCTACTGACGATATCCAAAAAGGAGCATATATCATGAATGTAGCTGCCGTCATCGTTGCAGCCGGAAGATCCGAACGAATGGGTGGACCGGATAAACTGGATATCCGTTATGATGGAAAAACCGTCCTGGAACATGTGCTCGCTATTTTCGCCGAACATATAGAGATATCTGAAATCATATTGGTTGTGTCCTCCGACCGGATAGCGACGGTCGATGATCAGTTAAATCTGAATGAGTTGCGTAAGCTAAAACCCATAACCGTAACCGAAGGGGGCAAAACCCGGCATCAATCGGTTAAGAACGGGATCACCAGATTATCCGAAACCGTAGAATACATACTGATACAGGATGCAGCCCGGCCGTTTACCACAGACAATCTCATCTCGCGAACCATCCAAGCAGCCGTCCAATATCGAGCTGCGGTCGGAGGGGTTGCGGTGCACGATACCATTAAGATAGTCGATAGCGAAGGATTTGTAACACTCACACCCGATCGTGCTATGTTGAGGGCAGTGGGTACACCGCAGGTCTTCGAGGCTAAACTGTTAAAAACTGCTATCGATGCCTACAAGGGTACCGGTGCATATGACGATTGTGAACTGATTGAGGCATTAGGACATCGGGTAAAGATAATCGAGGGAGAGGACGACAATATTAAGATAACCACAAAGAAGGATATACATATATATATGAATGAAAATCTGCGGGTAGGTCACGGATATGATGCTCACCGTCTAGTATCTGGTGATTCATTGATATTAGGTGGAGTAGAGATACCATATGAAAAAACATTGCTAGGTCATTCGGATGCAGATGTAGCGGTACATGCCATAATCGACTCACTGTTAGGAGCTGCAGCTCTCGGCGATATCGGAAGACGTTTTCCCGACAGCGACATGCAGTATGCAGGCATAAGCAGCATCTATCTGTTGCAACAGACAGTTCAGCTACTAACCGAAAACGGATATTTGGTCAAGAATATCGATTGCACCATTATCTGCGAAAAGCCGAAGCTTTCGAAGTACATTGATATGATGAGAGTTAACATCGCCGATGCGGTGGGTATCGAAGTCGAACAGGTCAGTGTGAAGGCGACCACCGAAGAGGGGATGGGATACACCGGAACTAGCGAAGGAATCGCTTCACATGCTGTGGCTATGGTAGCTAGGCTGACAAAACGTCGGTAACCTTACCCTACACTAGCCTTTCGGCTCATATATGGCATAGGTCATGAAATATTCATGTTGCTGGGATATGAGGCATTTGACCTCGGGCAGGTCATCGAGGGTGATGTTCGGGATCTCAAGCACATATGCACCACAGGCAACAGCGGTTCTGCCGTCTTCAGAGGTATATGTGTAGGTGAATTTTTCACCCTTGCAGTAGCGGCATTCGCCGCATCTTGCAGGTTTGTTACCGGATAGTACCCGTTCGCGTATGACGTCAGCGAATTTCAGAGAGTAGTCGGTGGTTGAAGAGTATCGCAATCCGAAGAAACCGGTATCGCTATTTTTTCGCAGACCAAACCGTGCTATGACCCGATTGTGTATCGGGTTATTGAAGGAGAGTATGAATCCCTGAGTTCGCTTCTTCTGAGCGACATAGTTTAGTTCTTTCAGGTAGTCAATAATATGAGCAAATATCTCTCTTTGGTCGTCGGTTACCAACGTTAGAAATTCCTCTACATCTGCTTCCCATTTTTTCATCTCCTGCCCAACCCTTCATATGTTATCGATATGAACTAAACATATTCGCCTACTGGATGTTTGTCAAGATGTTGGCATATATATGTTTGAAAATAGATATTTCACAGGTCATATGGTAGAATAGGAACTATCATTTGACAGATATTTGAAGGAGAGAATTAAGACGTGTCGTTTGTCGGTAGTGTTGCTAATACAATATCATTATTCTTTTCGACATCACAGTGGTGGTTGGATGTCTTAGATATACTACTAGTAACGGTACTCATCTATCAGTTCATACGCCTAATACAACGTACCCGAGCGGTACAGCTAATCAAGGGTATCGCACTGGTGGTAGTGGTCTATCTCATCGCTGGCGTATTGAAACTCAAGACAGTGTCATATATCTTCCAGAATCTGCTTCAGATAGGGTTACTCGCCATCATAGTGGTGTTCCAACCCGAACTGCGAAGAGCACTCGAACAGATGGGACGAGGAGGGTTTTTCCCCAAACGCACCGATTCCGAGAGAATTTCCATGTGGCACGGTGTCATAGTCGCTATCTGTGACTCGGTCCATCGTATGGCAGAGACTAAAACTGGAGCACTTATCGTCATCGCCAGAGAGACAGGATTGAATGAAATAGTCGGTACCGGAGCGGTCATTAACTCGGCAGTCACCTCGGATCTCATCGATACTATTTTCTATGCCGGGACACCGCTTCATGATGGTGCCATAATCATAGATAACGGCAGGATAATTGCCGCGGGATGTCTACTGCCGCTTACTGCCAACATAGAGATAAGTCGCAGTCTTGGGACCCGTCATCGTGCCGCGCTCGGTATGAGCGAGGTATCCGACGCATTGGTCATTGTAGTGTCGGAGGAGACAGGTATTGTATCGATGGCACACAATGGTATACTCATCAGAAAGCTGGATGGCAACAATCTGTTCAGTATTCTCAGCAATGAACTGATGGTCGGTCCCAATGATAATGAGAGTGTCAAGAGTATCCGGAGGTTCTTTAAACGATGAAAAGTAAGGTGACATTACGATCTCTGTTTGAGAAGAAATTCGTACTGCTCATAATTTCCTTTGTCCTGGCGTTGAGCGCCTGGATTATGGTCGCCTATCTCATCAGCCCGGAAACCACCAAGGTGATACGCAATGTACCCGTTAGAACCAACGAACGCGATGCCGCATACAAAACGTTCGGTCTTCATATTGTCAGCGAGACCTCCCAGACGGTGGATGTAGTAGTCACCGGTGCACGCACAACAGTGAACGGACTGACTGCCGACAACATTCGGGTCACACCTGTGTTCTCTAGCGTTGAGTTTCCCGGAACCTTTACGTTAGCACTAGCTGCCAGCCGCAACAATACGACCCAATCATTCAATATTCAACCCATAAAGGATACTATTGTGCTGACCTTCGATGCCGAAGCCCAGAAACGTTTTACTGTGGATACCACCGTCAGCGGTGTATCGGCTGATGATGGTTTGATGTTCGGTAACTCGGGGGTCACTCCGCTTGAAATCGTCATCTCCGGACCCGAAGCAGATATTAATCGAATTGCTACAGTATCTGCAGAATATAATGGACAGGACGAGGTACTTAATCAATCGCTAGAGGTTATAGTTGATATTAAACTCTACGATGCTGCCGGCAGAGAAATATCTGCCGAAAACCTGAGTTTATCCGACCAGGAAGCCACCATTACTATCCCGGTTCTACAGCGGGGAATACTGCCGTTGGCATTAGATTTTGTGAACGTCCCCAAAGGCTTTGATATCTCCACCTTGAACTATGTCCTGTCACATACCGAGATAGCGGTCGCAGCTGATCCGGCAGTTATTGAAACATTGGATACCAAAATAGTCGGTGAGGTAGACTTAGCGCGGTTTGAGATCGGTGAGGAGTATAAGTTTGAGGTGATACTACCCTCTAACATCAAGAATCTTGAGGGAATAGATACGGTGGTGGTCACATTCCCTAAAGAGAATCTCGATAGCCGAAAGGTCAGGGTGACCGAATTCCGGGTGGATAACGCTCCGACCAACTATGATATAGAGATACTGACCGAGTTTATCAACAACGTCACGGTGTTGGGTCCGACCGAAGAGCTGGAACTATTAATGGACAGCTCGGTGGTAGCGGTGGTAGATCTGTCGCTTATCCCGACCATCGAAAGAGGGGAGCGGGATATTACTGCTCGATTCCGAGTAGCCGGTAGCAGTACCCTCTGGGTTGCGGGGATATATAATGTAGTAGTACTCATAACACCCAACTAATAGCTCCTGCTAGGTATATCAAAACTAACGCTTTCGAGGTTGACATATGGCTCTCAAACACTGGACATACACCCCCTCCGATCATGAAACTACCGAGCGACTCTCGCGTCAACTGTCACTGCCAACACTGGTCACCTCTGTGATGGTAGCAAAGGGGATTACCGATCCTAAACTAGCAGAAGCGTTCATCAATAATACCGTAACCTTTGAGGATCCGTTTTTAATTAAGGATATGGATATCGCCGTAGAACGTATCCTCCTAGCGGTAGAACAGCAGGAAACCATAGCGGTTTTCGGAGACTATGACGTCGACGGTATCATGTCGGCAGTGATGGTCTATCTCTATCTCGAGAGTATCTCTGCTGATGTCAGGGTGTTGGTACCCGATCGTGATGCGGGAGGATATGGCCTTGCGGTATCTTCTGTTGACGATATTGAGGAGCTGGGTGCAACACTTATCATAACGGTGGATAATGGAGTATCTTCCTTTGAAGCGGTCGAATACGCATCTGAAAGAGGAATCGATACTATCATCTGCGATCATCATATAGTACCTGAAACACTACCGAATGCCATAGCGGTAGTGAATCCACTGCGAAAGGATGACAATAGCAGTTTCAAGAAATATGCCGGGGTTGGAGTAGCACTCAATCTCATATCGGCAGTCGAAGGCTGCCCGGTCGAAGAGATGATGGAAGTGTTTGGTGATCTTGCCGCTATCGGAACCGTCGCCGACGTGGTACCGTTACAGCAACAAAACCGATATATAGTCGCATATGGACTGCAATCGGTCAAAACAACTGCCAATATAGGTCTAAGAGCATTAATTGAAGCCACCAATCTCAACCTGGATACACTCACCCTGCAGGATATTACCTACACTCTCATCCCGCGGCTCAATGCCGCTGGCAGGATGGCATCCGCTTCGCTTGCGGTCGAAATGGTGCTGGCAGAGGACCAAGAGGTAGCCAATGAATTAGCTGTCAAACTCTGTGAGCTCAACACCACCCGTCAGAAGGTGGAAGCCGAGATGCTTGAGAATATATGTAAGCAAATAGACAGAGATCTCGACTTTAACTACCAACCTATACTAGTCATCGCAGGTGATTCCTTCAGTTCCGGTGTTTCCGGAATAGTCTGCTCCAAGCTCATCGATCGATACGCTAAACCTACTATGGTCATATCGATAGAGCCGCAGTTGGCTAAAGGTTCAGCACGGAGCGTAGAAGGATTCTCACTCTATGATGCTATCAATTCCGCTGCTGATTGTTTACTTACCTTTGGTGGTCATGATATGGCTGCCGGCTTCACTCTAGACCCCAACAGAATCGAGGAATTTACTTTTAGGCTGCAGCAGTACTGCAGAACCATCGATAAACTGCGACTCATTAAGAGTATAGATATATGTGAGAACATCGAGTTTGACGAGATAAATGAAGATAATGTAGCTGAGCTATATAAGCTAGCACCGTTCGGATCTGCCAACGAAGAGCCAATATTCTCTTCGAGGTCGGTCACCGTAAAGGAACTATCACCACTTTCACAGAACCACTCCCGTATAACCTTCGAACAGAACTCGAAACTACTCAGAGCCGCACTGTTCGGCACCACCCCGGAGCAGTTCGAGTTTAAGATAGGCGAAAAGGTAGATATCGCATACACCCTATCTATCTATACCGCATCCAATGGAAATGATTATGTCTCGGTACGACTGAGAGATATACTGCCTGCCTCGGCAGACTCAAATCATGATAATGATTATGAGTCGGTGATGGATTTCGACAATCTGTGTTATGGCAGAACACTAACAGATAGCAAACGCGAGTTACTATCACTCACCCGAGACGACATAGCCACCGTGTTCCGGTCGATACAACAAACCCCATTAAACGATCGTGTTGAAAGTATTGTGCTCAGGTTTAAGGATATGTTGCCCGGCAAGGCAGTTGCCGCGGTACTGGTACTCAAGGAACTAGAGCTGCTGACAGCTACCAAAACCGACAATCTGAGAAAACTTACTATCAAACCCGATAGCATAAAGAAGGAGTTAAACAGCTCACGAACCTTTGGTTTACTAGGGACATAGCCATCGATATATAAGTTAACAAAAGAGATTAAACATGGGATTTGAATCAATCAAAAACCAAATATCGTCACTCAATCGAACCTTCGATATCGATATGATCGAAAGGGCATATCGTTTTGCGGAGGAATGCCATAATGATCAGGTGAGATATACCGGTGAATCCTTCATTGAGCATCCGACCAGTGTGGCAATGATACTGCTGGAGATGGGATTAGACTCAGAGACTATCGCCGCTGCGCTACTGCATGACGTGGTAGAGGATACCGACATTACTCTCGGAGATATTGAGAAAAACTTCGGTAAAGAGATAACCAATCTAGTAGACGGAGCCACTAAACTCGGTAGGGTGCCCTACTCCTCACAGGAGGAAGAGCAGGCAGAGAATATTAGAAAACTACTACTAGCCATGAGCGAAGATATACGGGTAATGCTGATTAAACTCTGCGACCGGTTGCATAATATGCGAACCGCATCTGGTTGGGATGAACAGACACAGCGGGATAAATCACTCGAGACGATGGAGGTGTTTGCCCCCATCGCCCATCGACTGGGGATGAACAACATCAAAGAAGAACTCGAAGACCTGTCGCTCAAATACCTCGATCCCTTCGGTTATAGCGAAATTGAAAAGATACTCAACGAGAAACACAACTCGGAAGATTTCATCGAGGGGATAACTGAATGTATACTGGTACGGTTGAATGAGATTGGACTAATTAACCCACTCATCGAGTACCGAATCAAGAGTCGTTACGGAATCTATCGTAAACTATATATTCAAAACCGCAGTCTGGAAGAGATCTATGATATCTATGCTCTGCGCATCATCTTAGAAAACAGTAACGATTGTTACAACGCACTCGGCATCGTACACGATATGTATCGTTCGATTCCCAATCGCTTCAAAGACTATATCTCTACTCCCAAACCCAACGGATATAAGTCATTACAGTCGACGGTAGTGGATGCCAAAGGGGTCGCATTTGAGGTACAGATACGTACCCGCGAGATGCATTATGAAGCGGAGTATGGTATCGCAGCTCATTGGAAATACAAGCTGGGTATTAAAACAGATGATAGCTTAGAGAAACGTTTAGCATGGGTTCGACAGCTGCTTGAAGCTCAGCGTGATGCCGAGGATGCTACCGATATACTCAGTAACATCAAGAGTGATCTACTGCCGGAGGAGGTATATGTCTTCACCCCCAAAGGGGATGTCATCAATCTACCAGCCGGGTCCTGCGTCATCGACTTCGCATATGCTATACATACAGCGGTGGGTAACCGAATGATGGGAGCTAAGGTTGGAGGACGTATTGTACCCATCACATACAAAGTGAAGACGGGTGAATTCATAGAGATTCTTACCGGTCCGGCAGATAAGGGACCCAGCCGTGACTGGTTGAATATCGTCCATACATCCGGTGCCAAGAGTAA
>WRIP01000009.1 GCA_009782665.1 Oscillospiraceae bacterium | reverse complement strand
TCAAAGGCGTGGTCGGAGGTTTAGGCGAAAAGAATGAAAGCCGCAGCTTCAATCGTTTTACCATGGGAACCCGTTCAACCGGTTCTTCAATGAAACCTCTTGCTGCCTATGGTCCGGCACTCGAGGTAAATGCTATACACTTCTCAACACTCTTCAATGACGATCCCTTACCTGACGGAACTATTCCCGGATATCCGAAATGGCCTCGTAACTATAGTAGAACACTCGGTCCACCGGTCACGGTAGCAGCCGGGATTGCCGCATCGCTCAACACCACAGCAGTCTGGACCATCCACACTATCGGTATCGAATTCAGTTTTGAATATCTGAAATCTTTCCTCGGTTTAGAGTCGCTAGACGATGTCGGAGATGTAACATATTCGTTGGCTTTAGGAGGTCTCTACAAGGGGGTAACGCCACTGGAAATGTGTGCTGCTTATGCTGCCTTCGGCAACAGCGGGTACTACTACTCCCCACATAGCTATACAGTAATACTCAACGCCCAGGGCGAGGTGGTGTTCGATAAGACTAATTATATTCAAAAGATTAAGGCTTTTAGTGATGACACGGCATATATCATGAACCGTCTGCTGTATAACGTCATGCATTCCGGATACTCCGGAACCGGTATTAATGCCACACCTGCCGGGAACATGGATTATGTCGGAAAATCCGGAACCCATACCGATGATATGGACTTCTGGTTTGTAGGTATGAATCCTTACTATGTAATGGCAGTCTGGCAGGGATATGATGTACAGGCGCAGATGGAGAGTGTACGTCCTCATCCAGTTCAGCTAGTATTTCGGAAGGTTATGACCGAGATCACCGCAGATCTGGAACCGTTGGAGTTTGCGATGCCCGAAACCGGTGTGCGAGCCAGACGATTCTGCTTGGCTTCCGGAGATCTAGCATCAGCTGAATGCCCCAATGTACGTATCGGATACTACAAGGACGACCATATACCACAAGTATGTGATCATTCACGAGCACCGGATCCTAATGATCCCATCTATGCATACCCAAGACCAGATCCAGCGACACTGCCACCTCCTCCCGACGGATAACCTTTTTAGCGAATGAACTAATGAGATGCCTTAGCTGATCTAAGCTAGGCATCTTTTCCATATTCAACTATATACGACCTTTGTAGCTTAATAAATCGATGTCTTATATTTTTCCTAAGTTCCCTATTAGGTTTAGCGTTGATGTCACAGGCGCATATTAACCGATTGATTTGAGTGTATTAAGGTCATATTCTATAGATTTTTGCGTAATCTAAAGAGTTTTGTGTATTATTTTAGCATTTTTTCGCATATTTCTAGATTTTTCTTGACCTTAAAGTTACTTAAACGTTTATCATTGCAATGAATTCTAGCATTTGTAACAAGGAGTTGATTATGGACAAAGAGTTGATTATGAATCAGAAAATAGTATCCGGATTCAACTATACCGATAATGTAAGGAATCTGCTCCTTTCAGTAGCACTTAGATTATTTACACAGAAGGGTATAGCGGCTGTCTCGTTACTGGAGATAGCCCAAGATATCGGTATAGCGAAAGCTGATATCTATCAATACTACCAAACTAAAGAAGCACTGATCGATGACATCTTAAAATGCTTTATTTCCGAGTACTCCCGGTTTTTGGAAAAATTTTCTGCACCCTATCCGACGCATGTAACACTTGAGAGTGTTCTCGACAGGTTTTTTTCTATTGAACTCCCTAACTCAGCCAATATGCTTATCTATCTCGGGATGTCTTTAGTTAATCGCGAACAATACACCAATGCTCTAGCGAAATGGTGTACCCGAGAGTTACTGTATGGTCAGACGGTACTGGTTTTTAAGACTAATTTCGATACACTAATAGACAGGGGTATCATCCCCCCATCATATACCAATCTACTGTCACTACATATCATGATGTGGTTAATTTCACTCAATGATCTCAGACTTCACGAGTACTTCGAAGAGGGTATAGTCGATAATACCGAACTGCTTTTTTATGACATGCGTCATAAGATATCAAAGCTGCTGTCATTAGGAGTATAGGGTAAACAACAGAATACTCGTTTTACTGAATACCTATGATATTGCCGTATGTTTTAGGCAAACACAAAACAGAGATGGAGCAGTTTATTAAGCTACAAAAAGACCGAGAGATACACTAATACGTATATACTCGGTCTCTTTTCTTGTCGTATTATATCTTCGTCCGGCAACTAAATTTGAACTATTCCTGAGCAGTCTCTATTAACTCTTCGGTAAGTCCAAACGATTCGGTATCATCTATATCACCCATTGGTTCTACATGAATCACTACTTCAAGGATATTATCCATCCTTCGCATTATCTCATCTTCTACCGCTCTGGCAATATTATGTGCTTTGGTTATACTACAGGTTGGATCGACATGTATATCGAAATCTATATCCCACATGCCGGCGATTTTTCTCATTCGAGCACGGTGAGGATTAAATGCACCGTCAACTATACTAACCGCTTCAAACACAATTCTATATGGTTCGAGTTCGGTGTTTCCATCCATGAGCTCTATGTTGACCTCCATAAAGATATTAACCGAGGTCTTTACCACCCACAGCCCAATGAGCATCGCAATAATAGAGTCGACGATTAAAGAATCGGAAAACAACGATATAACCAGTCCCACAAGTACACTTGAAGATATGAGGATATCCCCTGTCATATTCTTTGCATTAGCAATCAACATCTGTGAGTTGGCACGTTTACCGATAATACTCTGGCTTAATGAAATGGCGAGTTTCCCGAGTATCGATACTACGGTAACAATGAATACCGTAATCGAAAGCTCAGGTGGTTGCCCTCCATTTATGAGTTTGGAAACGGAGTTGACGACTAGTTGTGCTCCGGAAAAGAACAACACAAATGACAAAAATGCGGTAGCTATCGTCTCAGCTCTGCGATGCCCGAACGGATGCTCTACATCGGCAGGTTTAGACATAACACCAACCACTGCTAGGCTCACTATACTGATGAGCACATCCGAGGATGAGTCGATTCCGTCTGCCAAAACAGCATTGCTTTTTGCAATAATCCCGAATACTATCTTAAGCACTGCAAGGATGAGGTTACCACAGATAGAGATGATTGAAGCAGTCTTTATCAGTTTAATTCTCTCGGATGACATATATTCTGTGTACTCCTGTTTTTTTGAATTTTTCCAAAGTATTTATCATTAGCAAAACGTGAAAGCTCTTACCCTTCTTCCAGCTGGTCAACAGGAAGCAGGTTCTGCATGGCAACTATCGTATCCTCGATGAGTTGCTGCAGCGATACCTCCATCATATCTGCTCCCGTTTGGATTATCTCTCTTGAGACACCTACCGCAAAGGACGGGCTCTTAAATTTCTTTATCACCGACTTGTATGTAATGTCTGATACACTCTTAGAAGGTCTCATCAACGCTGCAGCACCGATAAGTCCGGTCAGTTCGTCTACGGCATAGAGTACCTTCTCCATGTATGTCTTGGGTGCAACGTCAAACTGAACCACATCATATCCGTGACTCGCAACCGCATCGATAAAGGCTTCATCAATATCGTGGTTTCTCAGTAGCTCGTAACAACCGGTACAGTGTTCACCCGGACAGGCTTCTAAGTCCACGTCATGTAACATCCCAACCGCAGCGTAGTACTCCTCCATATCGGGATCATATTTCCTAGCGAACCATCCGAGTACCCCACTTACCGTTTCGGCATGTTTCAGATGAAACACATCGGCATTATACTGCAAGAGTATGTCTTTTGCTTCTGTACAGCTCGGTATCTTTCCCATAGTTATTGTTCCTTTGTGATAATCATTCTATCTACATATGTATTTGCAGTGATACAAAAGTAGCAGAGAATTCTGCTACTTTTATCTTCTATTTCTTCTTACTCTTATCTGCGGAAGATTTCACTGATTTCTGCCATCAGTTCACTCACCTTGATGTGTTGCGGACACTCCTCTTCGCAGTGCTTACAGTTCAGGCACTCGGATGCTCCGACCGGAACCTGCCGGTTGTAGTATGCCAACGCTTCATCAAAGGTACCGGTTGCGGTGGAGTTGTATGCTTTAAGAGCACGCGGTATATCTATGCCTGCGGGACAGGGCATACAGTATTTGCAACGGGTACAGGGTGCTAACAGCAACCCATTATATACATTCCTTACCTTCATCAACATCTCGATGTTCTCTTCCGATAACATCCCAATATCCGAACGGGAAGCATATATGATATTCTGTTGGAGTTGTTCAAAACTGCTCATTCCCGAGAGTACAATACTCATCTCGGGTAGATTCCACAGGAAATCTAATGCCCATTCGACGGCTGACTTGGCAGGATCGATGAGATTTGCAGCTGCTTGTGAGAGATTAGCGAGCTTTCCGCCGAGTAGCGGTTCCATCGCTATGATACCGATACCTCTTTCTCCTGCTTCTTTGACACCTTTGAGGGTAGCCTGATACTCAATATCGATATAGTTCATCTGTACCTGAGCAAAATCCCAATCATATGAGTCTATGATATGCATAAATGAATCATAACTGTCGTGGAACGAGAAACCGATATACTTAATCTTTCCGTTTGCACGAGCCTCTTCCATCTTATCCAGCAATCCGTACTTCACCACCTTGTTGTCGAAGGAGGATCGCTCTAGTCCGTGGAACATATAGCTGTCTACAGAAGGAAGGTCCAGTCGATCGAGTTGAATTTGAAGTACTCGATCAAAATCCGCGGTGGAGCTCATCTGTCCCATGGGACATTTGGTTGCGACAATCGTTTTTTCTCTATATCCGTCCTTTAGTGCTTTACCTAATATTACCTCACTTCTACCTCCATGGTAGGGATATCCGGTATCCATGTAGTTAACTCCGTCATCAATAGCAGCGCGTATCAACTTTGCTCCGTATTCTTCATCCAACCTGCCTTTGCTGTCATTCGGGAATCTCATACATCCAAGTCCTAATGCAGAGACGCTTAAACCTGTGTTACCCAGCTTTCTGAAATTCATACTTTAATCTCCTTTACAAATTATTCTCTCTACTGATATTTTATCATACTCGGTCAAATCAGTAACCTAAAGGCTCAGAGGGTGAAGATAGGTATCCCTGTTCAGTCTTAAGGATAACCGATACCGAGTAGTCGGTGGGAATCAATAGATCAATCATACGAAGGGAGGTCACAACTGCTATCTCTTCATTACCTTCGATGAGTCTAGCTCGGTAAATAGCATTACTCCCTGTTACATTATCGGTGAGTTTAAGATATACAGCCTCTACTTTCCCACTAAACCCCTGTAACTTCACCCCACAGTATCTGAAGTTGTCATTTACACTATCGACTTCAACTGCTGTATCTATAATGGTGAGATATGCTTCAACCTGAACATCTAAGAAATTTGTGGTCGCTTCGGTAAACGCAAAGACATAGTATCCGTCTACAACATCATAGAGAGACACACTCGCATTTTGATCGTAGTTTTCTCTTATATACATTAGTTTTTGTTCGTAATCCTTGACATCGACCAAGAAAACATTATCACGTTCCAGCAATGCACGGAATATTGACCCGGTGATCCTATAACGTTCAAGAATACTATTCTTTGCCGGCGAGGCAGTATCCCACCCACCGAGAGAGTAACAGTTAAAATATATATCCGGCTCAAGTGCAGAGAAGGTCGGGATTATCTGATGGATTTCATTGGAAGGATTGGTGGTATTATCAATGAGATATATGTCAGAGGAATTTTCTCTAAGATGAACATATATATCGATAACCGACTGATGAAACCCTTCGGAGTAACTGCCGAGATGGTTACGGTAGCGAACGACTGCCGGAATAGCAGCAATTATGAAAACCGCAAGATAGATGACCGTTACAGCACCTTTTGGTTTACTCTCTGTCGGTCTACCCGTCACCTCTGACGGGATGGTTAGAAGTGCGACAGCTGCTGAAGCTATCACTCCAGATAGTACCCAATGGGTAAATCGCCCTACCACTGCCATGTACATGAGAGCCAGCAACAAGGCAGCCACTACGGCAACCAGCGTTCTTCTTTGCCCATTATTTCCGAACAAAGCAATCAATAGAATCGATATGAGCAACAACCACAGATAAACACTGTCCGAGAGTTGTTTCAGCTGTTCGAAAAAATTACCGTGTTTTTGTTGTTTTGATATGTCCACGATATTTCTTAAGGTTGACTCATCGAACTTCTCTCGGTCGGAGAAGTTCCAACTACTTATCATAGAGTAGTCGTTTGCGGTTATGCCGATAGCTGAAAATGCTTCGGCATATTCACCGTAGTCTGCTAAAGCGAAATCCGACACGGCACCCCGCAGCTCATTATATCGGCGATAGTCTTTCGCCGCTTCGTTGTGGTTTATCATAACATAATCGATACCATAGAATACCATGATTATTGTCAGGCAAATCGAGAGTGACAGTATCTCTTTGCGATTAACCCTGAGAAACTGTCTTGGCCAAAATCGTTTCTCACTCCTGGCTTCTGCATCTTTTGTATCTACAAGCATTAATGTAAAGACTAAAAAAAGTGCAATGGTAGCACCAATGAGGAATGCGTTGAAGCGTATTAGGCTTGCGAAAAGCGTTAGAACACTACCGGCTATGGTGAAGAATCTGCTCATATTTTTCGAGCCATATGAGAGGCAGAGAATTCCGACGGTTGACGCGGTAATGGAAATTTTTGTGTTGTGGATCAATAGATAGAAATCAAATGCGATGAAGATGGCAAGTATAGCTGCTGTGATGATACCGTAGATATTACGGTTCTTCAGTAAAGCAATCGAAGATATTAAGCTGAAGCTTAGAAGGCAGAGTGCAACTTCAAGAATAGCAAACCAATTGAGTAAAGGCCAGGTTTGTTGAAGCAAGGCTAGAAGACCCGACAGAAGTATACTGGTGTGTGCGGTGACATTCGAAAATACACCATATGCACCCGATGTAATTCCATGAATGATCCAATCATCGTTGTTAAGGGATCGTGCGACAAAAAACCGCAGGCAGAGAAACAATAATATTCCGTTAGTTAGGAATACCAGTGCGGTCAGATATCTTCTCTTAATGGTCGTCATTCCGACTCCTTGCATTACACAATATGAGGTATTCTACTGAACCCTAGTATATCACAGAAAGTATAAGAATATGTCTTGTTGTATGTTTCTTCATATATATCAGTTGCATTCACGCTTTTGGTCCTTCTGACAGCAGTGGGTTTAAGCATGTTTGTTCATTGCGAAAGACAGGTGGTTTGTGTATAATTAAGCCACTAAATCCCAGAAAATGAGGTTGCTGATGATCCCCTTTTGCAAACCTACGGTCACCGAGCTGGAAAGCCGATATATGCTTCAGGCTGCGACCGACAGAATATGCGGAGACGGTCCTTTTACAAAGAAAGCGACCGAGCTGTTAAAAGAAAAACTTAAGCTTGAGACTATGCTACTTACCACCTCATGTACCCATGCGCTGGAGTTGGCTGCTATGCTATGTGAGCTGCAACCGGGCGATGAGGTCATTCTACCTTCCTTTACCTTTGCATCAACAGCCAATGCCTTCATGCTCTCGAAAGCCAACCTTCGTTTATGTGATATTAGTGAAGATACCCTCAATGCCAATTCACGTCATATGAATGACCTCGTTACCGAGCGAACCAAGGTACTAGCCCCTATTGACTATGCCGGGGTTTCCTGTGAAATTGATGAGATTAAGGCGATAGCGAACAAGCACAATCTCTTAATTGTTCAAGATTCTGCTCAGTCGGTGGGTAGCAGCTATAAGGGAAGAGCGATTGGTGCGGATGCGGATTTTGCTTGTTTTTCCTTCCACGAAACAAAAAACTATGTTATGGGTGAAGGCGGTGCCATCGCCATAAAGGACATAAATCTGCTTGATAAATGCGAGATACTTCGTGAGAAAGGTACCGATAGAAGTCGACTCTTTCGAGGTGAGGTGGATAAGTACAGTTGGCAATCGATAGGTTCGAGTTATCTCCCATCGGATATTCTAGCAGCTATGCTCTGTGGACAGCTTGAGCGATTTGAGGAAATTAAGCAGAAACGTCTATCGATTTTTTCATACTACTTTAATTCATTCGAAGAATTAGAAAAGGCAGGAAAATTACGTCGTCCGGTCATTCCTTCATACTGTGAGCACAATGCTCACATCTTCTATATCCTGCTAGACTCTGAGGAGCAACGCGACAACCTCCTGTCATTCCTTCGCACCAAAGGTGTCGGTGCTGTATTCCATTATGTACCGCTACATCTCAGTAAGGTCGGTAGGGAGATAGGATATCAACCTGGAGATCTGCCGGTAACTGAATCTGCTGCATCCCGACTGCTGAGACTACCGCTATTTTACGATCTGACCGAGTCAGAATTGGAACACATCGTCGCCTCGGTCAACGCTTTCTTCTGAGGTTGTTATGAAAAGTGTGGCAATGCTACAATCCAACTATATCCCCTGGAAGGGTGTGTTTGATCTCATCAACCGGGTGGATGTATTTGTATTCTATGACGATGTACAGTTTACCAAACGTGATTGGCGCAGTCGCAATAAGATACCGACCGCAAACGGAGATCTCTGGCTTACGGTACCGGTAATCACCAAAGGTAAACGCAGTCAGCTTATCTGCGAGACAGAAATTGACCTCTCCAGCAACTGGCAGACAAAACATCATAAGACATTGAGCCTGAACTATATGAAGGCTCCATATTTTATCGACTACTCTCAACTACTTGAGGATTTCTATCTTAAGGAAAGATGGGAAAACCTATCTAGGATGAATCAGTATATGACAAAATATATCTGTGAACTACTTCAGATTGATACCCTATTCTATTCCTCCGAACAGTTCGCTGTCTCAGGGGATAAGGACGGCGAGAAGGTCATAAAGATATGTGAGAAACTCGGATGTAATCGATTTCTCAATGGGCCGGCATCCAAAGCCTTCATGGATGAAACTAAATTTCAAGCAGCTGGTATTGAGTTAGAATATATGGAATATGACTATGTCGAATATACACAGCTGTATCAACCCTTCAATCACAATGTCAGTATACTCGACCTGTTGTTCATGACCGGACCTAAGGCAGCAGAGTATATCTTTGGTACCGGAGAAACAGAATGAAACTATCGGATTATGTTATCTCTACAATCAAAGCAGCCGGAGTCGATACAGTCTTCGGATTTCAAGGTAGCAATGCCACCCACCTAATTAATTCTATTCATACCACCCCAGGTATTGAGTATCATCAAAACAATCATGAACAGGCTTCAGCGTTTGCTGCGTGTGGATACAGTGAGGTTAAAGGTATGCTAGGGTGTGCCATATCCTCCAGTGGTCCGGGAGCCATTAACCTGATTGGAGGTATGGTAAATGCCTGGTTCGACTCTCTTCCAGTGATTTTTCTGACTGGACAGCTCAACTCCAAGGCACTCAGTCCGAGCATAAACTACCGACAGCATGGATTTCAGGAGTTCGATATTGTATCGGTTGCTAGCAATTTTACCAAGTATGCCGTGACGGTACTCGACGCTACTCAGATACGGTATCATCTCGAGAAAGCTATCTGGCTTGCTACAAACGGCAGACAGGGTGGGGTGTTGCTGGATATCCCACACGATATCCAGGCTTGCGATATCGATATTAAAGCATTGAATAGGTTTGACCCCGAAGAGACAGATTTAGTGCTGCCGGAACCAACAGATATTGCCGATTGCCTTAATCTACTCGCCTCAGCCAAGCGACCATTGGTTCTTGTAGGTGGTGGTGCAAAAGAACTAAGGAACAACTCACTCTTTGATACCTTTATTTCCGAGTTCAATCTACCGACAGTAGCTTCACTCAGAGGGTTAGACCTATTGTCCCATGATTCGACACATTTTTACGGATTTATCGGAGCATATGGGAACCGTTATGCTAATCTGGCGATACACGATTGCGACCTTTTATTGGTCTTAGGTTCACGACTGGATCCGCTTCAGATAGGAAACATACCGGACGGTTTTGGAGAGAATGCAAAAATTATACATGTCGATATTGACCGATATGAGCTGAATCACAATATCCGCTGTGATGTTGCGATAAACAGCAGCTGTCAAAAGTTTATTGAAGCGTTATTTGAACAGCGACAACACTCGCTTGAACCCAAGAACTACCGAGAATGGTATCTGCATCTAGACCAACTCAAACGGCGTTACCCTGTCTTTTCGAATGTAGACGACAAGACACTTCCCAACCAGATAATCTACTCGGTTAGCCGTTTCTTCGCTGCAGACGATATCATCACCGGCGACGTCGGTCAAAACCAGATGTGGACCGCTCAATCGATATATTTAAGAGATAATATGAGGTTACTCAACTCAGGCGGTTTAGGGTCTATGGGATATTCTCTACCGGCTGCCATCGGAGCAGCTATGGCTAACCCTGTTTCTAGGGTACTGTCGATATCCGGTGACGGCGGAATACAGATGAATATACAGGAGCTGGCAACCGTAAAACGTCTTAATCTACCGATTAAGATTATGATAATGAACAATCAATCATTAGGTCTTATCCGGACCTACCAAAACATCGTGTTTAACAACAATATAGGTTCGGTTGAAGGGTTTAGTTCCCCCGACTATGAACTCATAGCTAAGGGGTATGGTATTCGCTATCTTTCGGTCGGTAGTGTTGAAGAACTACAGACCGCGGAATCGCTCTTAACTGATCTTCTCCCGTTAGTGATTGAGGTGAAGCTCCCTATCGATACCGAAGTACATCCGGAACCTGCCTACCGAATGCCGGTATATATTCAATCTCCGTTAGTCGACTAATATCTTGAGGTCATTATGAAGAAATACAGAATTTTAGTCACAGCAGTCGGTGCCATCGTGGGGTATGGGATAATCTCTGCCTTAAGAGATTCGGGATATGATATTGAGATTATTGGTTGTGATATATATGAAGAAGCGGTGGGTAGATATTTTGCAGACGACTTTGTCGTCAGCAGTCCTGCTGCCGATCCATTCTACCCGGAGTTTCTGAAGAACCTCATAGATGAAAAACAAATTGATCTTGTGTTATTCGGAATTGAGCAGGAAATCTCTTCGGTATATATGAATATGGAGAAATTCGAGGGATATTTATCTAGGCTGGTGATAAATAACCCGGATATTATTCCGCTGTGTGACGATAAATGGCAGACATATATGTGGTTGAATGAACATAACCTAGAACAATACGCTATCGATTCGGTCATCAATGGTAATTTTGAAGATATTAGTGATCGTTTTGGTACTCCCTTTCTCATAAAGCCTCGCATCTCAAGAGGAAGTAAAGGGATAGTGAGCATATCGGCGGCATTCGACTTTGACTATCATAAGGCGAAGCTGGGCAGCAACTTTATGGCACAGCCTATCGTATCTGACCAAGCTAACGAGTACACGGTGGGATTGTTCGGATTGGGAGACGGCAGCTATATCAATGAGATATATCTGAGACGCACCCTATCTCAAGAAGGTGCTACCGCTAAAGCTTGGACGGTTGAAGATACAGAACTCAAAGCTGCCGTAGAGGCTATTACCGCAGTTTTGAAACCGGAAGGGCCGACTAACTATCAGTTTAGGAAGCAACAAGAGAAGGTCTTTCTACTGGAGATTAATCCCCGTATCTCCTCCTCTGTATCTATCCGCAGTAAATTCTCATATAATGAAGCAAAAATGTCTATCGAATACTATCTAGAAGGGAAAAGACCCGATAGAGTTGAGGTAAAAAAAGGCAAAGCTATCCGATATATATCGGATTTGGTGCTAGGCTTATGGTAGCCTTTATTGCGGATATACACGGAAATCTACCCGCACTCGAGGCAGTATTTGAGGATATGAGGCAGTTTGACATATCCCGAATCTATTCTCTCGGAGATGTGGCAGGATACTATCCCCTAGTTAATGAATCTATTGAACTGCTCAAAACACACATGGTGGTACATATACTGGGTAACCATGATAACTATCTGGCAAACGACGTCGATTGCAGTCGATCTCGAAAGGTTAACCAAGCCATAAACTACCAACGTACAGTTATCACCAAAGAAAATTTGCTTTGGCTGAAAGACTCACCGACCTATCTGGAGCAACCTGATTTCTTTGCGGTTCATGGCGGTATACACGATTATCTGGAAGAATATAGCGATTTAAATGAGTTTATTAATATAGGGAAACCATTGTTTTTATGCGGGCACACCCACATACAGCAATATGTTAAAAAGGACCGCAAAGCGTTTTGTAACCCGGGGTCGGTCGGTCAACCGCGTGATGGTATAGCTGCAGCTGCTTACGCACTGCTGGATGACAACCTTGTAGTTACACTGAGGCGTGTTGACTATGATATCGAATATATTGCGAACGCGACTAAACAAGCGGGGTTCTCGTCCGATTTCTATGAGGGTCTATATATCGGTAAAGCCATCGGCAGGAAAGGGATATAGTATGATAGTCACAGTCGCTATTCCATGTTATCGTTCAACCGACACTATTGAAACGGTAGTGGAGTCGGTCAAACAAGCAATACTCAACCGGGAAGGTAATGATTATCAGTTTGTATTGGTTAACGATTGCTCTCCCGATGATACCTTCGAGGCAATCAGGAGATTGGCAGAAAAGGATGAAAAAATAACCGGCGTTTCACTCTCGAGAAACTGCGGTCAAGAAGCAGCTACACTAGCAGCTCTGCCCTATGTGCGAGGGGATGTAGTTGTCTTTATGGATGATGACGGACAGCATCCAGCCGATGAGATATATTCGCTAATAGATAAGCTTGGTGAAGGATACGATCTAGTCTATGGGAGATTCAATCTAAAGCATCACAACGCATATAAGCGAATGGTAAGCCGAATACACGGTTTCATATCCGAACTGAACGGCACCAAGGTAAAAGGGGTTACCCTTAGCAGCTATTTTGCACTCTCGGCATTTGCTGCCAAACAGTTAGTTAACTACCGCAGTCCATTCGTCTCTCGCGGTGGATATTTGATGTCGGTGACCACCAAGGTGACAAATGTCGATATCACCAAGCATCTTGACCGAATTGCCGGTAGCAGCGGATATACTCTGTCAAAGATGCTGTCGATGTTTCTTTCGAGTTTCACCAACTTCACCATGAAACCCATACGGGTTTCCACAACCATCGGTGCAGTTATTGCCATTACCGGATTCTTATATGGCCTATTCTTAATTATTCAGAAGATATTTCGACCGGATGTGCAGGTAGGGTTTACCTCCATCATGGCTGTTATGCT
Source organism: Oscillospiraceae bacterium (assembly GCA_009782665.1). Taxonomy (GTDB): domain Bacteria; phylum Bacillota; class Clostridia; order Oscillospirales; family Ruminococcaceae; genus WRIP01. The sequence goes on along the minus strand of WRIP01000009.1, from coordinate 6,044 downwards.
GTTCCTCGGAGGAATGATTATCTTAGTACTCGGTCTGCTAGGAGAGTATATTGGCAGAACATATATGACGGTCAGTAGTATGCCGCAGTATATCGTGCGTGAGGAGTTGAACCATGAGCACAAGGAGTAGAGTAAAGCAGCTTTTAGTATTGCATATTGCCATACTTATCTACTCTTGCTCTGCTGTCTTAATTAAGTTCGCTGCTATAGCCGATATCTTTTCCTTTAGCTTCTTCCTGTTCTACTGTCTGGCTCTCGTAGCTTTGATCTTTTATGCGTTGTTCTGGCAACAAAGTCTGAAACACTTCAAGCTAAGCTTTGCATATATGAATCGTTCATTCGGGATGTTATGGACAGTTCTATTTGGCATTACTATATTTGAAGAGACTATTGGTGTTTACGCAATAATCGGTATTCTTTTGATTATTGTGGGAGTGATAGTGTTGGTGACTGATGATTAAAAACGTTTTACTGTTTCATATACTGATACTATTTCTCAGCGTCATCATTGCATCCTTTTCTCAGCTATTACTCAAGAAAGAAGCTTCACTTAACCACACAACCCTATTGGCTCAGTACCTGAATCTGCGTGTGATAACCGCATATGTTTTGTTAGTGGTATCAACCATCTGCTCGGTTATGGCGTTTAGGGTAATCCCCCTTACCGCTTCACCACTTGCAGAAGCATTCGGTACGATTACTACCCTTATCCTTAGTGTAACAGTATTAAAGGAAAAAATAACCAAAAGGAAGCTGCTAGGTATTGGTATTGTGATATTGGGAATTATCTTCATTGCGATAGATTAAGATATCACTTTATTTCCTTAATCGGCAATCCTTACATTAATAATGCAAAGTAAACTGTATTTAGTATTGGGGTTCGACCAACTCTTCACGAGTGAGATAAATGTATTGTTTTTCGCCGATTATATATGCTTTGTAGTTAATGCGTGGGCTTGGACCTATCGTGTGGTCAACAACATTAATAATAGCTTGCGGAGTATTAAAAGAATAATACCAGCATATACCGGATACATACCATATAGTTTTATCCTGCTGATGAGCCATACGGTTACCACATGTACCGACTGTTAGACTTCCCGTGTGGTATCCACCACTATGAAAAGCATATCCATTCTCTGTACATTGATTGACGAAATCCGCCTTATATTCATCGTCAATAAAGAACCAAAGACAAGAACCGTTGTATTCGCTCATAAGTTTGTGTAACGATCGTATAATATTTACCTTCCTCACATTATTCACATAAAGAAGGCAAGAAAAAAGTCCCATCGTAAACGATAGAACGCAAACATATTACTCCCATCGTTCAAGCTTTAGCACCTTACTGACTGCAGGTTGCTGTGTGGTCATAGAGCTAGTCTCTCGCACACTCTTTATGAGTAGCCATAATATACCATTGGAAAGACGTATCTGTCAATACGTGATTTTTATGACAAAAAACAAAACGGGAGTTTCTAGTATTTCTAGATACCTATCATCTACAATCAAAGAGGAGTCTAAATATCCATACGATATCTGACTCCTCATCATGTAAGTGTTTACGTCTTAATCATCTACATCAAAAGCTTCCAATTTATCTTTTGGCAGTTCCGGTCTTGAATCACCGTGCTTAACAAACAACATAGTTACGAAGGAAAGTGCCACGAATACACATCCGTACGGGAAGAGTATCCTCCAGTTATCCAGCTTGTCCACTAAAAATCCGGAGAATGCTGGTGTCACCGATTGAGCTGCCATACTAAAGAAGTAGTAGTAACCGGTGTATTTTCCGATATTTGAACCTTTACTCATCTCAACTACCATTGGATAGCTGTTAACATTGATGAATGCCCAACCTATTCCTGCCAGTGCAAAGAACACAAACATGAAATATGAGAATGAGGTAAACATTATTGAGGAACCGAAGGCAATAGCCAACATCGTAATACCGCAGAGTATGGTTTTCTTTCTACCGATTTTTGAGGCTATCATTCCAACCGGTATGAACGAGATTATCGCTGCTACCTGAGCTACCAAGAGAATCATCGAAACGTTCCCTAACCCCTTACCCCATACATTCTCTGCATATCTGGTAAATCCGGTGGTTACTGCATTATATCCCATGAACCACAGGAATATACTGGATAGAATCAGTCCGAAGCTCTTCTTTACTGCTGGAGCCATCTTTTCAGTGCTACCTTGTTCTTCATTCTCTGACTCTTCATCTATGCCATATTCTTCGCTGAGACTACGCATCTCTGCAACAGATGTTGGTTCGTTGATGGTGAATACAAGTACTGCCACACATACAGCCATAAATATAGCTAGGACTAGGAATAACGGGAAGTAGTTGTCACTGTCGGCACTAACCAATATCGGAGTAATGCCAAGCATGGCAGCTCCACCGATTGCACCCATCAGATTTATAACGGCGTTTGCCTTACTCCTAAGCGGTTTAATGGTTACATCCGGCATAAGTGCAACTGCCGGACTGCGATAGGTCGACATGGCAATGAGCAGTATCATGATGATAACCATGAACAGTGCTAAACTCCATTGCTGTGCTATTGGAATCAATACGGTACAGATAACTGCCACTATCGTTCCGCCAACAATGTAGGGCATTCTTCTGCCTAACTTGGTGTTTGTCTTATCTGACAACGCACCGAACAGTGGGAGCATGAACAATGCCAGGATATTATCGATTCCCATGATGAATCCGGTAATACCGGAGCTGAGATTGAAATTGTTCTCGAGAATTAGAGGAAGTGCATTGTCATATATCTGCCAGAAAGCGGATATTGACATGAACGCCAGACCGACAAAGATTACTCTTTTTGTGTTCAGTTTCATAACCTACTCCTTTAGTCTATCTTTTCTTAATATTACCGTCTTTCTTTACACTCCACCCGAAGTGTCCAATATATTCACCCGAACTATAGTACTCACCGTGAGTATATGATATGACATTTGCATTTTCTAGCTGTAGACGATTCTCTGAATCGATCAATGCATCTTCAACAGAGACTGCAACGATATCTGCCAAGAACATATCATGACTGCCGAGTTTCATGATTTCAAACACCTTACACTCCAGTGAAATCGGTGACTCTTCTATCGAAGGACTGACTACAGCAAATGATTTAACTGCGTTTATGGAACATGCCTTAAACTTATCGACATCTCTGCCAGATTTCACTCCACAATAGTCTGCCGCAAACTTCAGTTTTTCGGTAGTAACGTTTATGACGAAGTCCATCCCCTCGTTGATGATGGAGTGTGATAATCTCTCGGGTCGTATAGAAACATATGCTCGCGGGGGATCCGAGTTGATAATACCCACCCATGCCGCTGTCATTACATTGGGGTTCTCAATCGTACCACAAGATATTAGCGCTGCGGGCAGCGGAGATAATAGGGTGCCTGCATTCCATTTAATTTTTGCCATTCGTTTTACTCCCTTCGTTTTCTATATTATATCAGAAAACACGATATGAAATATATGACTCAGCGAGTAAAATCAAGATTAGAGCAAAAGTACGATAGAAATAATCCGGAGGTTGACAGTCGTTGACCCTCCGACGGATATAACCTCATAAGGAGATGAGAGATATAGATAAGCAAAGACTCAAAACTCTGTCAGCTGCGATACTAATCCTAGTTCAACTATTCATTCTGTCATGTTGTACTCGGTATGAGCTGCAGGACATACCGCAAAACCAGTCGGAACAGTCAGATTTAATACAGCATGCAGCCAAGACTGATTCTGTTCAGACCGGGATAACACCTGAGCCACATATCTCAACCGGTAGCATCGGACCTCATGCCAATACATATGATGACCCACCAGATTCTGTATATGTAGCGGTTGACGGTCATGATGCAACAGCCGACGGAAGCCTCGGCGCACCGTATGGCAGTATAAACACGGCACTTGCGGCAGCCGAACCGGGAGATACTATCGTGTTACGATCTGGTGTATATTGTGAAGGGATCAATGTACGTATAAGAATGCCGAATATCACCATAAAGTCGGCTAAGGGTGAATGGGCAGTCATTGATCTGAGAGAATATGATAAGGATGCCAACGAGGATTCCGGAGTATATTTTGATGTTGACTCAACCGGCTCGAGGTTGGTGGCAGTAGAGGTGATAGGTGGCTTTTATGCAGTAGCACTCGAAACCAAATGGGATTGGGGTGATCCTGCCGATCGAGGGGGAGCTTCAAATATCATCATTGAAGACTGTATACTGCATGATTCAAGATACGATGTGGTCAAGATTAAACCTAACTGCAACGATGTGATCATCAGATATAATGAGATATATAACTCGGGGATGGCTTTTATTGGCAACCCACCTACCGGAGAGGACAACGCGGAAGGTATAGACAATGTTAATGGTGATCGTATGCATGTCTACGGCAACTACATCCATGACATCTGTTCCAATGCCATCTATGCAAAAGGTGGTGCTACCGATGTAGTCATCGAGGATAACCGCATCGAGGTCGCCTACGGTGCCGGTATCATGGTAGGATTTGATACTAGTCCTGAGTTTTTTGATATGTCAGTCAACAGCGAGTACTATGAGAATATCGGCGGGATTATACGGAATAACCTAATCATCGACACCGGATGGGAAGGTATTGGTCTTTATGCATCAAGGGATGCTGAAATCTATAGCAACACCCTCGTCAATGTTGCAAACATGAACCGCTATCACAGTGCCCTCTACTTCGGTTTATCCTACCAGGATTGGGAGGATTATGCCGGCAGACCCTCCAACACCAACTGCCGTATCCATCATAATATTATCATTCAACCTACCTCCTATTCGCTAGCCATGATAGAAATTCGCTACTCACATGAACTGGGTGGTCTATCTGCTCTAGCGGGGGAGCTATCGATGGAATGCAACTGCTACTATATTGAAAAAGGTTCCGCATTCTTTACGGATAATCGTTCCGATTCGACTGCCGAGAGGATGACTCTGGATGAATGGCAAACACATATTCGATCGGAAGACGGTAGTTTAGAGATAAATCCAAACCTAAACTCAGAGTTTCTGTCAGAACAACCGCAATGTCAGGGGATGGGCATATCCCATCCTTTGACCTTCAACTGAGCTAGTCAATATCATATATGGAGGTAGCAATGGAACGACTGAAAGCAAGAGTCACATTTGAAAAGGAATTTGTAATAGGTAAGATAGACAACCGCTTGTACGGGTCGTTTGTGGAACACCTGGGAAGATGTGTCTATGGAGGTATCTATGAACCGGGACATCCTACTTCCGATGAAAACGGTTTCAGAGGTGATGTAGCCGCAGTTACTGCCGAACTCGGGATACAGACAGTACGGTATCCGGGTGGAAACTTCGTCTCAGGATATCGGTGGGAGGACGGAATCGGACCACGAAGCGAACGCCCTACGAGATTGGATATTGCCTGGAGAACTACAGAGGATAACAGCTTCGGCCTCAATGAGTTTGTCAGTTGGTGTAAAACGGTCAATGCTGATCCCATGATGGCCATCAACCTGGGAACTAGAGGTGTGGAAGCGGCATTAGATCTGCTAGAATACTGTAACCATCCCTCGGGCAGCAGGCTGAGTGATCTGAGGATTTCACACGGATTCAAGAAACCCCACAATATTAAGATGTGGTGTTTAGGAAACGAAATGGACGGACCTTGGCAGATGGGCGCGAAAACCGCAACAGAATACGGGCGCGCTGCCGCGGAAGCCGCAAAAGTCATGAAATGGACGGACAGAAGCATTGAGCTTGTCGTATGCGGAAGCTCCCACAGGCACATGAGGACGTTCGGCGCGTGGGAAACCGAAGTGTTAGAGCATACGTACAACGACGTTGATTACATTTCGCTTCACAACTATTACGAGAACAGGGCGGACGATACGCCGTCGTTCCTGTCTAAAAATATCGAAATGGACGATTTTATCAAAACGGTCGTTTCAGCGTGCGATTATGTCAAAGGCAAGAAACGCTCAAGAAAAACGATTCACCTGTCTTTTGACGAGTGG
>WRIP01000008.1 GCA_009782665.1 Oscillospiraceae bacterium | reverse complement strand
GCAGAGGTTACAGACGACGAGGATATGGTTGAAGAAGAGGTTGTGACAAAAAAGAAACGCTCCAGTCAAACCGCTCTACTCAAGGAGGAGTTAGCTACCCTCAATGACAGGTTACTCAGAGTTATGGCGGAGTATGACAACTACCGTAAAAGAACCGAGAAGGAAAAGCAATCACTGATTTCACTCGGTACCTCTCTAGCATTTGAGAGATTTCTACCGGTAATCGACACACTCGAGATGGCAGCGAATGCTGATTCCACTGATACTGAGTACAAGAAGGGTGTAGAGATGACCCTGTCGATGTTCTCTTCTGCGTTGAAATCATTGGGTATTACTGAAATAGAAGCATTAAACGAACCATTTGATCCACAAATCCATAACTGTGTCGCAACTGAAGAGTCGGATGAGACGGAGAGCGGAATTGTTATAAAGGTACTGCAAAAAGGATACTGCTACAACGATCGGATCATACGACCTGCCAGCGTATCGGTATCATCATAATAATATTAAGAAAAAAAGGAGAACAATAATATGGCCAGAATAATAGGAATAGACTTAGGAACCACAAACTCATGCGTTTCGGTAATGGAAGGCGGAGAGGCTGTTGTCATTCCAAATGCAGAGGGTTCGCGGACAACCCCGTCTGTGGTAGCATTTTCAAAGACGGGAGAAAGAATGGTTGGGCAGGTCGCTAAGCGACAGGCAATAACCAACCCTGAAAGAACCATCAGTTCAATCAAACGGGATATGGGTAGCAATCGCAAGATATCTATTGACGACAAAACCTACACCCCTCAGGAAATATCCTCAATGATACTGCAGAAGCTGAAATCCGACGCAGAAGCATATCTGGGTGAGAAGGTAGTCGAAGCGGTCATAACCGTTCCGGCATACTTCAACGACGCACAAAGGCAAGCCACCAAGGATGCCGGTACAATTGCCGGACTGGATGTCAAACGTATCATCAATGAGCCTACAGCTGCCGCTTTAGCCTATGGGATGGAGAAGGGAGAGAACCAGCGTGTACTCGTATACGACTTGGGGGGAGGAACTTTCGATGTCTCGATAATCGAGATGGGTGACGGCGTACAAGAGGTTATTGCGACTGCTGGCAACAACCGACTCGGTGGAGACGATTTTGATTCCAAGGTAATTGACTACGTAGCAGCTGAATTCAAGAAGGAATCCGGCGTGGATCTTCGCAATGACAAGATGGCGTTGCAACGTCTTAAAGAAGCAGCGGAAAAAGCTAAAATAGAGCTTTCGGGAATGGCGTCAACAGCCATTAACCTCCCCTTTATTACGGCAGATGCAGACGGCCCCAAACACCTCGATATATCGTTGACCCGAGCGAAATTCGACGAACTCACCGCAGATTTGGTTGAAAAGACCATGGGTCCGCTACGCCAGGCGATGGCTGATGCCAAACTGAATCCGAGCGATCTCGACCGTGTACTTTTAGTCGGTGGTTCCACCAGAGTTCCTGCCGTTCAGGAAGCGGTCAAAGGATATATCGGAAAAGAACCGTTCAGAGGTATCAATCCTGATGAATGCGTAGCAATGGGTGCAGCAATTCAAGGCGGAGTGCTGGGCGGAGACGTCACCGGAATACTACTTCTTGATGTTACCCCGCTTTCGCTCGGTATCGAGACCGAAGGAGCGGTCAATACCAGAATTATCGAAAGAAATACCACCATACCGACCAAGAAGAGTCAGGTATTCTCCACTGCTGCTGACGGACAGACTTCGGTAGAGGTTCATGTCCTACAGGGTGAAAGAGCTATGGCTAAGGATAATAAGACACTGGGGATGTTCAAATTGGACGGCATCGCTCCCGCACCTCGCGGTATACCTCAGATTGAGGTCACCTTTGACATTGATGCCAACGGTATTGTCCATGTATCCGCAAAGGATTTAGGTACCGGTAAAGAGCAGAACATTACCATAACCTCATCCACAAATATGTCCAAGGAAGATATCGATAAGGCGGTTCGGGATGCAGAGCAGTTTGCGGAAAGTGACAGAAGACAGCGTGAAGAGATCGAGAACAAAAACGCAGCCGATACTGCCGCATACCAGGCTGAAAAGATGCTGAAGGATCTCGATGACAAGATAGAGCAGGTCGACAAGGACAGCATCACCGATAAGATATCCGCCGTACGCGAAGCGATTTCATCCGATGACCAAGATCGAATTAAATCCACAAGAGAAGAGCTAGAAGCGGCAGTATATGAGGTTAGCTCTAAGATATATGCACAAACACAATCAACTGAAGGTAACGAGGACATCGGACCTGAAAGTGATGAGGGATTCGTTGACGCGGAGTATACCGATATCGACGAGTAATAACCGATAAAACCAAATTCTTCCATTGAACGTGAACGGAGTAAAGATGGCTGAAAAGAGAGATTATTATGAAGTAATCGGTGTAGACCGAAATGCCACCGATGATCAGATTAAGGCCGAGTATAGAAAGAAAGCAAAGAAATATCATCCTGACCTCAACCCGGACGATAAGGATGCTGAGGTTAAGTTCAAGGAACTCGGCGAAGCATACGAAATACTGTCAGATAAAGAAAAAAAAGCTCGTTATGATCAGTTTGGTCATGCGGGGGTAGATCCCTCATACGGAGCAGGACGTTCCGCATATGGAGGCGGGTTTAGTATGGACCTGGGAGATCTATTCGGCAGTATCTTCGGTGCAGGTTTCGGAGGCAGTACTCAATCATCCAGACGGTATAATCCGTCAGCTCCGAGAAAAGGTAATGACATTCATGTCAGTATACCGCTGAGTTTTATGGAGGCGGTCAAGGGTACTAAAAAAACGGTGAATATTTCACCTTATGAAGAGTGTGATGTCTGTAAGGGTAGTGGTGCTGCACCCGGAACTAGTCCCGTCCTATGTCCCGATTGTAGAGGTACCGGGTATGTCACCGTTCAACGTCCTATGCCGTTCGGAACGGTACAGAGCACCAACCCTTGCGGTCGTTGCAGCGGGAAAGGTAAGATAATTGAAAAAGTATGCCCGAAATGCTCCGGACAGGGACGCACTAAACAGAATCGACGGATTGAGATTACTATTCCTGCCGGTATTGATGATGACCAGAATCTGTCGGTAAACGGTCGCGGAGATGCAGGTCTTAACGGAGGACCTCCCGGTAATGTCATTGCCATAATCACAGTAAGACCAGACTCATTGTTCCTGCGTAATCGATATGATGTTACGGTAAATACACCTATTACCTTTGCCCAAGCTACTCTGGGAGCCAAGGTGATAATTCCTTCCATCGATGGGAAAACGGAGTTCAACATCCCAGCCGGTACCCAGTCCGGAGACACCTTCCGCCTGAAGGGTAAAGGTATTCCGTTTGTGAACGGACGGGGACGAGGAGATCAATATGTCAAGGTAGAGATTGAAGTACCGAAAAAACTCTCCCGTGAGCAACGACAGGCTTTAGAGCAGCTTGACAGTACACTAGTAATCGATAAGAATTACGAAAAACGAAAGAGCTTTGAAGACAGGCTGAAACGAGAGTTTCGTTAGAAAAATTACTAGAGGAGCAGTCATTTCCTGACTGCTCCTTCTTTATATCTCCCCACCTATTTGGTACAATATATCAAGAACGTTAAGGATGCGGAAACTATGGCAAGTTGGAACGAAGTAATAGTATCAATTGCGAGCAGTGACCTCGAACGAGCTGCTGCTATCGCAACGATGGTAGCTCCGGGAGGAATATATATCGAGGACTATTCCGATATGTTGACGGTTATACCTACCGTTGATCATTATGATTACATCAGTGAGAGTTTACTGATGGCAGACAAGAATCAATCGTGTCTTCATATATACTTTGAGAATCATAATACACTCTCTTCGAGTCTATCATTTGTTGAACAACAACTGAACAGTGAGCAAATCCCCTACACTACACTCATAAAGACGGTGAATGAAGAGGATTGGCAGGAGAGTTGGAAACAATACTTTCATGCGATGAAGCTCACCGATAGGATTGTGGTTTGTCCGAGCTGGGAGGAGTATCAACCGCAGTGTGACGAAATACTGCTGCTGATGGACCCCGGTATGAGTTTTGGTACCGGTCAACACGAATCGACACAGCTTGCACTCCAACTACTGGAAAACTGTAAGCCAAAAGGTATGACGGTACTGGATATCGGCACAGGCAGTGGCATACTGGCAATTTCCGCACTGAAACTGGGAGCTGAATCAGCCGTAGGAGTAGATATATCAACGGTTGCTGTTACAGCAGCCAACGAGAATGCCGAACGCAACAGTGTCAAAGACAGATTCGATTGTATCTGCGCCGATATTTCCGATCCCAAGCATAATGACCTGTTTGAAATCAACTTTGACCTTATTATCTCAAATGTCGTAGCTGACTTTCATATTCTGATGATCCAAAATTATGCAAACTGGCTGAAGATCGGTGGGAAATTGATTATCAGCGGTATCATTACCGCACAGCTGCAACAGGTGATATCGGTATTTGGGCAAACCGGATTTGAGATATTGGGCAGTGAGAGTCGCAACGACTGGAGTTGCATATTACTGCAGAAAATACGGCAAAACGGGAAGGAGATCTAAAATGAAGAAAGCTATAGTGACAGGAGGTAGCCGCGGTATCGGATCCGGCATTGTGCTTCAGCTCGCTTCTGAAGGTTATGACATTGCGTTTTCCTACTACCAAATGGAAGAGAATGCAAGAAATCTGGCAACACAAATCACCGACACATACGGAGTAAACTGTAGTTTCTTTCAAGCCTCACTACATCTACCCGGTGAAGCCACAAAGCTGTTTAACCGCTGCGTCGACGAACTAGGCAGTATCGACCTATTGGTCAATAATGCAGGTGGGTCCAGAGGTGAAGGATTATTAGATCTCACCGAAGAGAATCTGGATTACCAGATAAATCTCGATTTTCGCAGCTATCTCATTATGGCACGAGAGGCTTCGAGACATATGATTAAGAACGGGATTAAGGGTAGTATCGTCAATATTACCTCGGTTCGTGGAGAAAGAGCATATCCCGGCGATATGGTCTACGGTGCCATGAAAGCGGCTATGGATCGGGCTATTCAATCAGCTGCACTGGATCTGGCTCCCTACGGAGTTCGAGTTAACAATGTAGCACCGGGAGCGACACGGATCCGCGAACGCGGTGTCATAACTATGAGCGAACATGATAGTACCGATTTCTGGGATCATTTGGGACCTCGAATCCCGCTGAAAAGAGCAGGCACCCCTGACGATATAGCACAGGCCGTATCCTTTTTAGCAAGTGAAAACGCTTCATATATTACTGGTGTAACCCTCAAGGTAGACGGCGGGATAACTCTACCCGGTATGCCGGAACGACCGGAGTCTGAACGGGCAGCTTCGCAATGGGGATTCAAGAAGCAACAGTATATTATTGATAACGATATAACCGAGTAACAGGAGGAAAACCTATGTCAAACATTACCATTCGCAATGTTAAAGCTATCCTAACCGCACCGAACGGGATTAATCTGGTCGCAGTTAAGGTAGAAACCAACGAACCGGAACTCTACGGTCTGGGATGTGCCACCTTTACACAACGATGTTTCGCGGTCAAAGTTGCTATCGAAGAGTACCTTCGTCCTCTACTTATAGGTCGAAGCGTCGATAACATCGAGGACATATGGCAACTATCGATGTCTAACTCTTACTGGAGAAATGATGCAATACTCAACAATGCCATCTCGGGTGTAGACGAGGCTTTGTGGGACATTAAAGGGAAACTGGCAAATATGCCTGTCCATGATCTACTGGGCGGAAAATGTCGTGAAGCTGCGGATGTCTATCGACATGCTGACGGTAAAAGTCCCGATGAACTAGTAGACAGCATCAAGCGATACCTAGATGAAGGGATACGGAATATACGCTGTCAGATGGGTGCCTACGGAGGTATGATGGGCAACAATACTAAACAGGTTATACAGTCACCTGCCGGGGCTTTGGTCGGTTCATACTATGACCCGAAGCAGTATATGAGAAACACCTTAAGGATGTTTGAACATGTCCGTAAGGAGATAGGGTTTGATGTGGAACTGCTGCATGATATACATGAACGATTAGCTCCCTCTGATGCTATTCGGTTCTGCCATGACCTGGATGAGTTTAAGCTGTTCTTCATTGAGGATGCTCTGCCTCCGGAACAGGTAGAATGGTTTAGTGAACTGCGTAATGCCTCAAATTCCCCCATTGCAATGGGAGAGTTGTTTACCCATCCGCTGGAATGGAAACGGTTAATCGCCGAACGCCTTATCGACTTTATTCGTGTACACGTGAGTATGATCGGAGGTATATCACCTGCAAAAAAACTGGCTTCCTTCGCGGAAGCCTACGGTGTGAGAACCGCTTTACACGGACCCGGTGATATTACCCCCGTCGGTGTCGCGGCTCATCTGGCTATCGATCTATCGATTCCGAACTTTGGTATACAGGAGTTTGCCGGATTCTCTGAGATCGAAAAGGAGATCTTCCCGGGCTGTCCGGAGTTGATTAACGGATATCTCTATCCCAACGATCGTCCGGGACTGGGTATTGAGCTAAATGAAGAGCTGGCAGCCCGATTCCCCTGTGAATATAAGGAGAACCTGTGGACCCATGCACGTCTACCGGACGGTACCGCTGTGAGACCTTAACTCAAAAAAGGAACCGAAATCCGGTTCCTTTCATATTTATCATAGTGTTCTGCTAGATACCGTGATAAAGTTTTGATGTTTGGTATTTCGGTTCACAGGTCAGATTGACCCCGAGTTTTCGGAAGATATTCTCATCCACTGATGAAAGAATAACGGTGGAGTGCGCTTCACACCCTCTGAGTTCCTTAAGACTCTTAAGCACCAACTCTGCCATGGGATTGGTGGGTGCGGATATCGCCAGTGCAACCAACACTTCATCGGTATGCAGTCGGGGATTGGATCCTCCCAGATGGGTGACCTTGAGGTTTTGTAACGGCTCTATAACTATCGGAGACAATAGATGAATTTCATCACTGATTCCCGCTAATGTCTTGAGAGCGTTCAGCAGTAAGGCCGAGGATGAGCCGAGTAGAGCGGAGTCTTTACCGGTTACTATCTGTCCCGTGTGTAGTTGAATAGCTACTGCCGGGCCATCGGTTGCAGCTTCCTTTTTTAGAGAAGCAGCTATGACCGGTCTGAGATCGCTAGATAAATTAGCCTGCTTCATGAGCAGTTCAACCTTATATACTTCATCATCCGAAACCAATCCTTTACGATGGTTGCAGAGTGCCGTATAGTAACGGCGAATGATTTCTTGTTGTGCCGCTTTAATAATCACATGCTCATCCAGCATGCAATACCCCGCCATATTTACTCCCATATCAGTCGGGGATTTATATACATCAACCTTTAGAATTCTTCGCATGAGTTCTGCCAGTACCGGGAACAACTCGACGTCCCGATTGTAGCTGGTGGCTTGCTCACCATAGGTGGATAGATGGAAGGGGTCGATCATATTGACATCGCGTAGATCGGCTGTTGCAGCTTCATATGCCAGATTTATCGGGTGCATGACCGGCAGATTCCAGATGGGAAAGGTTTCAAACTTCGCATATCCCGCATCTATCCCTCTTATATAATCATGGAACAGTTGCGAGAGACAAACCGACATCTTACCGCTGACCGGACCTGGTGCGGTAACAACCACCAACGGTCGTTCCACCTCGATATAGTCGTTTTTACCATACCCGGATTCGCTGACAATGGCGTTAACATTCGAGGGATAACCTTCGATATAGTAGTGTCGATATACCTGAACCCCGAGCATCTCCAGATGCTTTTGGAATGTATCAGCTGCCGGTTGAGAAGCGTATTGAGTGAGTACCACACTGCCGACCAGAAAACCATTGGTGCGAAATGCGTCGATGAGCCGAAGCACATCCAGATCGTAGGTGATACCGAGGTCTCCTCTGACCTTATTGCGTTCAATATCGGAAACATTAATAGCGATGACTATCTCTATTTGATCCTTAAGTTGAAGCAACATCTTTACCTTACTGTCAGGATCGAATCCCGGTAAAACACGTGCTGCATGGTAATCATCAAATAGTTTACCACCAAACTCCAGATAAAGCCTGCCTCCGAATCTATTTATTCGCTCCCTGATGTTCTCGGATTGCAGCGTTATATACTTTTCGTTATCGAAACCTTTTATCATTTCACTCATGTTATCTGTTTATCCATTTCATTTCAACTCTGAAAAAAATCTTTCTGTTCCATCTTAGATATGCGATTTTCAGTTTCGTATATATACTCCGGTATGTCCCGAGAGTATCATTTTTGCTTGCTTTAGCAGCTCTGTCTGTTGAGCCAGGCTTTCTTTACTTTCTTTATGGTTTTTGTTCATCAGACGTAGAAATATCTTCATCTCTCCGCTTCGGGTAACTCTCAAGAGATCCCCCGTCACACAGATTTCATCATCTATGAGATAGATGGATGAGCCGGTGGTGTGTCCCGGAGTAAGTATGAGTTTGATGCGTAAACCATCGATTTCTAGTATATCATTATTTTCCATTAGTTGATATATTTCGCGTGGTTTTCGGTTATGAATAAACAACTTTTTTGCAGTTTGTCCGTTTATCATCTGCTCTTCTTCGGATGACATGATCACGACCGCATTAGGGAAGGCCGCAACCCCTCCCGCATGATCCCTGTCGGTATGGGTGAGCAATATATGGGTGACGTCGTTTGGATCAAGGTTAAGTTTTTCTATCCCTTTGACTGCTACTGCTGCACTCATTCCGGTATCAAACAAAACGAGATGATTACCCTTTTTGAGGATGTAGAAATTCACAAACAGACTTCTTATGACATAGATATCTTCAGAGATTTTCTTTGTAGAAGAAGGGTTGAAACTGCTGAAGATTACAACAAGAAACAATGCAACCAATACCAGAAAAGCATACTCCATTTATTTCTCCTTTCCACCAACCTATATATTCATTTCACCTAGGATTATATCTACTATCGGAGCGGCTTGTTGCATTCCCCATCCAGAGTTTTCCACAATCACAGTGAAAGCGATGGGGTTATCGATATCCGCTAAGAATCCTGTAAACCACCCGTGAGGGTCTTTACCGTCCTTCATCTCAGCGGTTCCGCTCTTACCGGAGAATCCGGGATATTCCGCAAAACTATAGTACCCGTTATATACCGAGGTCGCATTGTATCGCAGCATCTTAGCCATAATTACTGCCGTTTCAGAAGCCATCAGTCGTTTGTTGGAAGTAGTGCGATATTTCAGTCCCTTCGGCATACCATACTCCCCTATGATACCGGTTATGAGTCGGGGATTTACTGCCACCCCTTTGTTGGCAATGGCTGCCATCAGCCTAGTCATTGCCAGTGGATTCACCAGATCCTCATACTGCCCGATACCCGACCAGGAAAGATCGACACTTCCGCCTGCTGCGATGATGAAACTACCGGCAGCAACCGGTATATCGCTGACCTTAAAACTCTCGAGTAATCCCAGTTTTAACGCATACTCATACAGAATCTCTCCCGACAGCATCTGGGCTATTTCGGCAAAGGCCACATTACAGGACCCCGCAAACGCGTCATAGATATCACAGTATCCGTGCACTGATGAACAGGTAATGACTTCGTTGGCGATTACGGTGTGACCTTCACAGCAGAAGGTCATATCGAAGAGCTCGGGTATATTTTCTATCGCTGCTGTCAGCGTTACAATCTTGAATATAGAACCTGGTGTAAAGGTACTGGATATACATCGATTAATATATACTCCGTCATAATAACTCCACTCAAGCTGTTCAGGTGACAATGGGTAGTAGGCATCATAGGAGGGAGTACTGACCATACATAAAACCTCTCCTGTCCGGTAGTTATATGCAATAACTGCCCCTTTTCGTCCTGCCAATGCCGTATATGCCGCGTTGTTAAGCTTGGCATCTATCGACAGTTGGATGGTATTTCCTCTACCTGTATGGGAGTAGACTCCGCCGATTCGACTGTAGCCCATCATATCGGTAGCGTGATAGTTCATCACACCGGTCCCTATGTTTCCGTGTATATCACCCACCGCATGCAGTGTAGAGAGTCGGGTTAGTTCACTGCTACTGAATGTCTGTTGACCTTTAGACATAGATGCCAGTAGTTGGCCATTACAATCCACTACCTTTCCAACCGACAGTATAGCATCACTATATGCATGTCGGTTTACCTGAAATGTGACCCATCTGTCTCCTTCGAGAATATATCGGAAGAGATATATGCCGAATCCCCCTATCATAAACAATACCAATAGGAGGCAGGCTGATGTTCGCATAGCTATCTTTCTCAAACTGTCTTTCTCCTTTGCGGTATATAGAAAAACTCCCTTCGTGTGGCAAATGAGGCTAATCTCCTGGTATCAGCAGCTTTCGGAAACGCTAACATCGAGTAGCATACCAACAGACTAGAGCCACCGTTGGAGATAAACGGGAAGGTGACCCCGGTAAGCGGAAGAATATCAAGCGAGCCTAACACATTGAGTATCATCTGAAACACCAGCATCGACATGGCAGCTGTCGCGGCGATGATATAGAATGTGGATCGTCCATGTGTTGCTGAACGGACCGAAAAGATTAAAAGTATAAGCAATGATATGATGCAGCAGATACCGACAATCAATCCCAACTCCTCGACAACGACACCGAACACGAGATCGGTGTCGGCTGCAACGATATTTCGGAGCCACCCTCGTCCGGCTCCTACTCCGAATAATCCTCCGCTAGCAGCGGCAGACATGGTCCTAGCTTGTTGAAACCCTCCGTCATGAGGCAGATCCCATGCATGTCTCCAGCTGCTGAATCGATAGGCAATATATGGCTTAAACCGTATCAGTAATAATCCTCCCACAAATGCAGCCAGTATAATTAATGATATGGTCGCGATATCGCCACTTCTCATGAAGGCCACAATGAGAAAACACATAAAAAATATGATAGCGGCTCCGAAGTCACTAGTATATGCAAGTGCTCCTGCAATAGCTACGGTTAGTATCATATACATCAGCAGATTTCGTTTGGCAAACAAACGATCCAATGTAGCGGTGCCGGCATAGACAAAACAGAGTTTTGCAAACTCTGACGGTTGAATAGAGAATCCACCGATATATACCCAGTTTTTGGCTCCGTTTACCACTCTGCCAGCCACAATAGAAAATAGCAACAAGCCCAGAGCCAAAACAGCCATCGGCCATCTCATCGAGTTAGCTCGCTTGAGATCCCTGAGTAACCAACCCAGGACAAGAAACATTAAGAGACCTATCACAAAAGCCAAGAGGGTTTTTGTGACTACCGTAACGGCAGCACCGTTTGCTAGACTGCCGGTGACCACTGAAAGCCCAATAGAGGTCAGATAAAATGCCAGCTGTTCTATCTCAAACCCACTGCGTCTGAGTATCTTCATGAGAATACTGTATCCCCAGAAAATAACTATAGCTATGAGGAATCCGAAAGGAATGAGAAAGGTAAAGTTAGCAGGATGAGCAAAGCACAGCTGTGCTCCCAGCAGTATATTTAAGACGGTCAGCAGGTACATGGTAAGAGCAGGGTTCACCTCCCTGCCCGGCACCTCCCTAGCTTCCTGTCGCTGCTTTTCTTCCAACGTTAATCCGACCAATTGAGCTTCGATTCCACCTATTGTGATGACATCTCCGTAGTCGATAACTACACTGTCCTTGACCTTCTTATCCATGAATGATATACCGGTTTTGGAAGCTAAATCAATAAGCAACCATCGCTCATCTTCCTGTCGCATGAGGATGGCATGGTTGCGTGAGACAGTAGGGAAATTCATAATCACATCGCAATTTCTTGCTCTGCCGATGAGATTCTCCCAGTGACTGATGGGTATATGTAGTCCGTTTGCCAGATTAAAGTATCCCCAACACTCTGGGACTTGTTTACTCTTAAACAATGAGTATGCTATCCGACTCAGAATGAAAACGGATACCACAGGGATAAGTATTCGGCTGACTGATGTGACCCATCTCAGTATCTCTGAATGCTCTCCATCAAGCAAAATCAGCTCCTGTTTTACGATTTCCTGCAGGCTAAAAAACAATGCTAAACACCTCTTGTTCGACATTATCTCACAGTTGCTGACCGAAAATCAGACTCTCTGTCAGCTGCTTGATTGTGAATCAGGGACTAAACCACTGCTACGGAATGCATAATGCTTTCTTTTGTTCTCATACATCATCTGATCCGCTTGGGTAAATACATCATTATATGATTGTGAATCAGAGGTCATAATGCCGTATCCCCAAGAGATGTTGGGATTACCGAACACCTCACTGTATATCTCAAGACACAGCCTCTCGGTCTCATAGATAAATTCTTCAGCCTGTTCCACGCTACTGTTGGGAAAAAGCAACACAAACTCATCTCCGCCTACCCGAGCGGCGTATGCACCGAGGGGTATAGCTTTTTTAATGATGTCTGCAACCATTACCAGCAATGCATCTCCCTGTATATGACCGAAGACATCGTTCACATATTTTAATCGATTGACATCTCCGACCAAGATAGCCAACGGCATATATTCACGACCGGCGACACGAGATACTTGGTTAAGGTAGGAATTACGGTTATACAACGAAGTCAATTGATCAATATATGCAACATCCTCAAAGGTACGTATCAGTGAGTATATCTGTGTTATCTCGGAAATCTCAATAATGTATCCAAATAACATCCTTCGGTTTCTTACCTCCTGCCGATGCAGCAGATAGTAGTATTCACGATTGTTATGGGAGGAAATTATCACATCTTCACTGAAAAAACAGAATCGATCTCGGTCCTGCATTATCCGTTGTTTGTAAACCGTAAAGGGTTCACGATACAACGGCATCGGAATCGGATCTTCTTCACTTCGATTTTTCTTGTTCCAGTCGAGTATCTCATCACGTCTATTGAGTACTAGAATGGAGGTAGTTAAACCTTCAACCACAAATTCACGTGAGGTGACAATAACATCCTCCGATGGTGTAATCCTCAAAGCAATATACAGTGGGAACAGAACAGAAAACAATGCGATTGCGGCACCCGAGAAGATAAGGATATCGATAATTTTCTCATTACTTATAAAGCTGAGTGTCTCGTTCAACGGTAGTCTTGAGAATACCACCAATACCATTATCGCAACTATGCTGATGATTATGAGCCAGGTTGATAGACGCATACGGGGTGACATCTGGAAGAATACATTAAAACAGAATAGGAAGGCACGAATCAAGGTAATCCCTAGATAAATATAGAAGGCGACGAAATACCAAATAGAATTGCTAATACCAGGGATAATCGGAAGCAACTCTCCTAAAAAAATATCTCGTATTATCACCAACGACAGACCGCATGGGACGATATACATCAGAACTATAAACAACAACTTCATCTTCCGGTATGATACCTGACGACTGATATGTCTAATAAGCAGTATAGGAATAAATAGTATTCCGATATTGGCGAAGGTACTCATGTTTTCAACCTTTTGACTATCTTCAGCGATAAACATCATAATGAAGGCTGTGGTAGAAACCAATACTGCCAAGCACATACCGATATAGAATGTACTCTCCCGTCTATGTTTAACATGTAAATACACTGCATGTACTAGAAATACCAGAGTTAAGACTAAGAGAATATAGTAGGCTATGTTGCTACTCAGAGAATCAAACAAATCGCGTATGCTGCGTGTTTCGGTTGAATAATTGATTATGCTGTCTGTCTGCATAATGGCTAACTTTTCCTTTACAGAGATTAGTGCACAATAAGGTCATATATATCCGATTTTTGAAAAAGAGAGAGGTTTGCCTCTCTCTTTCCCGGATTAGTCTAGAATCTAAAGGCTCCTATTCCCGGATATGTGGCCTGCTTGCCGAGTTGATCCTCAATCCTCAGAAGGCGATTGTATTTTGCGACTCTATCAGTTCTGGAGGGAGCACCGGTCTTAATCTGTCCGGCTCCTACTGCGACCGCGATGTCTGCTATAGTGGTGTCTTCTGTTTCACCGGAACGATGGGATATTACAGTAGTGAATCCGGCTGCATGTGCCATATCGATGGTGCGGAATGTTTCGGTCAATGAACCTATCTGATTAACCTTGATGAGTATCGAGTTCCCGGCTTTTAGCTCTATTGCACGAGATAGCCTCTCTACGTTGGTGACTAATAGATCGTCGCCAACCAATTGAACCCTTTTTCCGAGCATTTCGGTTACTTCAACCCATCCGTCCCAGTCCTCTTCAGCCATACCGTCTTCCAGTGAGATTATCGGATACTTATCAAGCAAGTTCTTCCATAATAGCACCAACTCACTGCTTGTCATAGATATCTGTTTCTTGGGTAGCAGGTAGGTATTACCTTGTGCCCATTCACTGGATGCAGGATCCATGGCGATATGAATTTTACCGGTATATCCGGCAGCATCTACTGCTTCAAGTATGACCTTGATAGCATCTTCATCCGCCTCGAGATTCGGAGCAAATCCACCTTCATCGCCGACTGCCGTAGCTAAATTTCTGTCTTTGAGTATTTTTGCAAGTGTGTGAAAAATCTCCGCACACCAACGCAACCCTTCTCGGAAGCTGTTCGCTCCGGTAGGCATTATCATAAACTCCTGCATATCTATATTGTTAGTCGCATGAGCTCCACCATTTAGGATATTCATCATAGGTACCGGTAAAACATTGGCTCTTGATCCACCTAAATAGCGATAGAGCGGCAGACCATAGGCGGCTGCAGCTGCCTTGGCAGTAGCTAGTGAAACTGCAAGGACCGCATTTGCGCCTAATTTTCCCTTGTTACCAGTTCCGTCGAGATCAATCATCGTCTCATCAACCAAAACCTGTTCTCTCGCATCTATGCCAACCAATAGTTTTGCAATGAGATCGTTGATGTTACTGACTGCATTGAGTACACCCTTGCCTAGATAACGGTTGTTATCTCCATCTCTCAACTCCACCGCCTCGAAAATTCCAGTGGATGCACCAGATGGTACCTGTGCTAAACCGGTAGCACCACCGGTTAAGGTAACCTCAGCTTCCACAGTCGGGTTTCCGCGAGAATCCAGAATCTCTCTTCCATAAATAGCTTCAATTTCAAAATTATTTCCCATTATATCCTCCAGTTTATCTTTATAGTCTCTCGATTAACTTCCACATTTCGTCAAGCGTCTGTGTTACATCGTTGATGGTGGAAGCTTCCGTTTGATCATCTTCTGACAGACTATTTTGCTCTATTATGTTTTGATTCATTAATAGATTCTGCTGCTGCAGCATTACATTCCGCTCTGCGAACACACTCATTATATCACTCAACAGTTCATCCTCTTTTTGGTAATAGTCCGGCAGATCCGGTAGAGTGTCCGGTTCAGATTGTTTCAAACTCGGTGTGTTCGGTTTATCATCCTCGGGTGATGGTGTTTCTACGGAACTTAGTTTTGGTAACACTGTCACCGGTTGCTCATAGGCGGTTACAGACGGTGAGTCGATACTCATTTCCACCTCTGTTTCACTCTCGTCTTCTATCTGAAGATCTGAAAAGCTCGATTCGGGTTGGGTTATATCACTGACTGTATCTGTCGTTTGACCAATCTCGTCCGGTTGGGTTGGACTATCAAGATGTTTCTCGTCACTTAACACCGTTTCGATATCGGCGACAGCTATATCCTGCTTGTAACTCTCGGTATCTATATGAGGCTGACTGGTCAAATCCTCATTAACAACCAGATTATCGTGAATACGGTCTTCATCTACATGCAGCAGCATGGGATAGATAATTGATGCGTTTGTATTATATGGTTCCAAAGTGGCAATCAGCTCTGTCATGGAATGGTATCGATTGATAGGGTCAATCGCTAAACCCTTCTCCAGTATCTCTATGAAATTATTATCTATCAGCTCATGTACTTGTTGACCATCCGGTAGGTGTTGTACCGATTCCGACTCAAAGGGATCATATTCTTCTTTTGCGGTTGTGGATAACTCTGATGCCTGTGTCAATTGAAGAAACAGTTCGGACGATATCAGGTGGTCATGCCGGTTGTTCAACCGAATGAACGCATTAGATGGTGCCACTCCAACTAAGAAGAAGTAGAGAATCGCGGTGAATGAATAGATATCGGTCGGAATTCCCGAAGTAGCTCCTTCATAAACTTCCGGAGCGCTGAATCCAGGGAATATCACCCCCAAGTAGTCAAAAGCCATTTCATTAAGCACGAGTCTTCGATCTGATATATCTATGGTATCTGGTCTTAATCCGGGCAATGCTCTACCATGCTCATGACTTTCGGCAATCTGCCAGGCTAAAGGTAGGCAAACAGAAACTACGGTGTACATATCGATAAAGCCTTTTAGTCCTGCCCTATACTCAGCCAGTGTTGCCGGCAGTATCTGTGCATCTCTTTGCAATTTCTTATTGTTCTTTTTATGTCGATAGTTACCAAGAAAAACCTTCAAGCTTCACTCCGTTAATTAGGTAAATTACTATTCTCTTAACGATATCTTCTTTGACGGTTCCTAGTGAGAACCAGCCGAATATGTTACAAAACATGTCCCATTATATCAAACATGCTTTATAACTGACAACAACCCTACTCCTGTTCGGAATCTTTTTTATCTCGATAAAGCAATAGTTTTCTGGAGAAAAAATTCCAAAAAAAGACAACTATTGTAGCAACAATCTTTCCAACCATATAGTAACGTTTGGGTTGAATAAATTCGCCAAATAGTTGCATATCTGCCAATGTCTCATCGAATAAACTGATGATAAGGTTATTGATGATCAGACCTATGATTGCGATGAGTACAAATATGGTGAACCTCATTATTGCATTGTCTACATTAGAACTCCGGAAAGCCCAAAAATTTGATAAGAGATAATTTACCGTTACCCCAACCACAAACCCGAGGGTAGACGCCACCAGTGTGTTGATATCCCCGAGTTCTTTAAGCAGAGCCAGTGTTAAAAAATCAGCTGCGAATGCTGCTGCACCGACAAACAGAGAGCGTATAAACTCTATCATACGGTTTTTAGCAGGGTTGAAGAAGATGTCTCTTATGCTCATATTCTATGCGTCTCCATGTTTATTACATTCTAAACCTAAAGGCATATGAATTCAATAGAGTCATCTTTATAAAACCCAGTGTATCCCGGTCTTCAAACAGGGGATTTCGGTATGAACAACTGTCATCATTCGGGCAAAATGACGTTCTATTTTAGCCAATACTCGCTACAGTCTTGAGTTCTTTCCATAAACCCATACTCGATTAGATATCGTCTAAGTGTGACATAATCATCATATATAGCCTTCAGAATATCATTAACCTCTTTCTCGGTATATCTGCGTTCTTTTTCAAATTGTTCGGCGATGACCTGCAGGATGACTAATTTTTTCTTTTCCTTCGAAGAAAAGGTTTTGAGTACCAGCGGTTTCATAGATGAGAAAAAATTCTCAATAATCCTATAACTCTCTTCTTCGGTCGTGTTATGGCGAACAGATGTTGGTATAGATTGATTTTTCGTGTTGGTTTGACCTCTTTGTTTTTCTTCCATTAGTTCATATATTGCTAGAAATACCCTAGCTTGTTTTGCTTTTTCCTTGAGACTGTATCGTTGATATCGAACAGTAGAGGGAACGGTATTGGTTTCGTCAGCAATCTCTCTATCAGAGATTCCGACATAAAAGTATGATAGATATTCCTTCTGTGTTATCGTCAATCCGGTAAGCTTTTTATCTTCTGATGCTAAAACATCAAAAACCGAAATATGCGATTCAATCAGATGCTGCTGAATCGCACCGTTGGCATCCACCAAACGCTCAGAAAAACGATATATATCGCCTTTCTGGTATTGCTGCTTACAAAAGAGACATGAGATAACTCTGTCATCTTGAACATATCCTTGTTTTATTTCCTCGATAGTAGCATCTAAACGGTTTATCATAAACAATTTCTTCTTTCGTTTACATTATACCCAACATTATACTCATATCGTCTATTATTGTCAACAAAAAGGTATATTCTGTTGCTGGAAATCGCATGAAGTAATATGCCTTTTTTCGATGTGCTGCTTGATACTGAGAGATTACATCTGTCTACCGCAGTAAAGAGCTATTCACTTTCTCTTGAAGAATAATCCAAAGCAATCTCTTCCTTCCAATCATCACTGAGTTTTTCGCCTACCTCCATCATTCGGAATGATACAATTGCATCGTTGATACTAGAGTAATTAGTCGCAATCCCTCTACAATCGTTATGGAAGCGTTGAGCCCGATTAGCTGCAATACCGAATCTATCTGCTTCCTGTACAGCATCTATGTTTGCTCCCAAAAAAATAAATTCCCAACTTTCCGATTCTTGCTGATGCTTTATCAATGATTTTACCTTATCATAAGAAAACTCATGACTGGCGTTTTCCATTCCATCGGTGGTGATGACAAACATCACCTTTTCAGCACGATAGACTCTATCGGTACTGTTTTGTACTCCGACGATTTTTCCTATGGTTTTTCCAATTGCATCCAACAGAGCGGTACTACCGCGCACATAATACTCTTTTTCTGTGATTGGAGCTATCGCTTTTATATCGATGCGATCATGTAACAACTCATATCTGTCATCAAATAATACGGTTGTCAGCCGACATTCATCCGGTAGCTGCTGTTGTTTGAGCAACATGGAATTGAAACCACCAATTGTGTCACTCTCCAAACCACTCATTGATCCGCTGCGGTCAAGAATGAATACTACTTCTGTCATAATAATGTCCTCCCTTTATGTTTTGTATAAACGAAGAATAACAGAGTTTCTTATGCAGGAGGTCTCTTTTAAAGCGACATTTTCCTTCGAGTACCAAAATAGCCTCTTTGTACCGTAAAACCCGCTCCTGTGACCTATCATCATATCACCCGAGTTTTATTAGGTCAGAGTTGTGTTTGAGAACAGCTAACTTTATCGTAATGACTGTTTGGCCAATGCTTTCATTACTCTTGTAATGCTTCCCGAACATGAAAGTGCGTCAGCATGTACTGATAGGTCGATGATCGACATCATTTCGTCGAGTATTCCATAATCGTTCAAATCCTTATATGTAATATGTGTATCTTCAATCACATCGTGTAGTAATGCACAACAGACAGATATTTCATCATTCATCTGTTCTGCTAGATGAAAAGGATGAAAAACATACGGTAATCCATCCTTATCTACCTGTTCTTTGTGAGCATTATATGCAATCTACATTGCCTTTTTTGTCAGGTCGGTATATATCATTATCTCTCCTTAGTTGTACGCATAGCAAAGAAAATACCAGTCTTAAGCAAAGTCTACTATGCGTCCTGTCACGGTTCCTCCTAACAGAGGTTGATCGTAGCTGAACAGTACATTGTTGATTTCAAATATATCATACTGCTTGCTGGTTATGAAGTATTCCACAATCACATCGAACAGCAGGCTGTGAGATAAGCTGAAACCTGCTGAGAGCAACAGGTCACGGGTTTCGATGAGCGTAACTCTAACGCAACAGCAAAAGACAAAATGGTTCTTTTGCTCGGTAGGTATACTCTTGAGCTACGAATTTTGGAAAACAATTTTCTATCGATATTCGCCCGCTTATATGTTTCGACATCCGTCATGCCTTTGGCATCGATGAGCCGAAACAGTTTTACTGAGAAGGATTCGTCCAACCGATGATGGAAGTCCTCACTATCTCTTGTTTGTAACTCCGGGTTGACATCGAGTACGCTCAAACCCTCTATTTCAACAGAAGCATAGGAAGGTTTAGTACCTATTGCACTGATTTGCATATCTTCGATATGCAGAGTTCTATCTGTTGTAAAGCGTCGGGGTACTGTTTTATCAACGAAATAACGATCAATATATGTCTGAAGCTCATTCGGTATTGAAC
>WRIP01000007.1 GCA_009782665.1 Oscillospiraceae bacterium | reverse complement strand
CGACTTCTTTGGATTTGAGTCAAAAGCCGATACACTCGCCGGTTTTGAACGCCGCATATCGGAAAGCATCCCACCGTTCCAGCCGGATGGATCAAAATCTATCTCTTTGTTTGAAGCACTGCAGACCGCTGCTATCAGAGGTCAGATGAAGTTTGAAGCTGAGATTCAACTGAATGAAGAAAAGTGTAATATCATCGTTGAGCTTATCCGGATTCAATATGAAAACAATTTCGCAATTGTATGCTATATCTTCGACGTATCCGAAATACACAAACGTGAGTTAGCTCTGCAATATGCTCAGGAAGTCAACGAACTGCAGCTCACCAAACTAGGGTTGGTGGTACATGCTTCAAAGATAGGGTTGTGGGATATGGTTATTGAAGCAGGCGATACCGACAAACCTATAATTCATGCGACCTGGTCTGATGAATTCCGATATATGCTGGGGTATTCCGATGAAACCGACTTCCCGAACGACATAGCGGTTTTGATGCAGGCACTGCATCCGGATGATCTCCAACGAACAACCGAGGCATTCATGAGGCATCTGACCGATAAAACCGGAACCATCCCGTTCGATATCGAATTTCAGCTGAAGACTATGTCGGGAGAGTATGTGTTCTTCCACGCCAACGGAGAGACTATACACGACGATGAGGCAAATCCGATACGAGTTGCGGGAGCACTGGTGGATATTACTGAATCGAAGAATCTACTACTACTCAAAGAGCAACAGCGTATCGAAGCGGATGAAGCATCTAAGTCTAAGAGTGCCTTCTTAGCCAACATGAGTCATGAGATACGTACCCCAATGAACGCGATCATCGGTATGACTACCATCGCAAAAGGATCCTCCGAGATAGAGCGAAAGGACTATGCAATACAAAAAATCGAGGATGCCTCCAATCACCTACTCGGTATCATAAACGATATACTTGATGTGTCTAAGATTGAATCAGGTAAGTTTGATCTGTCACCTACCGAGTATCGTTTTGAGAATATGCTGCAACGTGTGGTGACCATCAACAACTATAGAATTGATCAAAAGCTGCTGCATCTATCGGTGCACATCGACAAGAATATCCCTAGGGTTATGTATGGTGATGAACAACGACTGGCCCAGGTCATAACTAATCTGCTGTCCAATGCGGTGAAATTCACACCTGAACAGGGTTTTATCACTATAGATACCCGTCTTGTAGATGAACTCGACGATATATGTACACTCAGAATCTCTGTCTCCGACAGCGGTATAGGGATCAGCCAAGAACAGCAGGCTAAGCTATTCCAATCTTTCCAGCAGGCTGACAACAGTACCTCTCGTAAGTTCGGAGGTACCGGGCTGGGTCTTGCTATCAGTAAGAGTATCGTCGAGATGATGGATGGTGAAATATGGATTGAATCGGAACTCGGAAAAGGAGCCAGCTTCATCTTTACTATAAAGGTTAAGCGCATTGCAGACCGAGAACCCACCGCTCCTAACTGGGTGGATCTACGCATATTAGCCGTCGACGATGATCCGCTAGCGTTGGAGTATCTCAAGGAGGTCATCACCGGATTCGGTGCCATATGCGACGTAAGCAAAAGTGGAGAAGACGCACTCAAGCTGATTGAACGCAGTGGTATATATGACATCTATCTGGTCGATTACAGGTTGCCGGGGATGAATGGCATCGCCTTAACCCGTCGGTTGAGAGCACAACATGCTTCGAGCGATAAAAAGGCTTCAGTTGTACTGGTATCCGCTGTTGAATGGAGTACCGTGGAGGAGGAAGCTAAAGACGCTAAGATTGACAGTTTCATCACTAAACCTATCTTTCCTTCGGCAATCGTAGATGTCGTCAATTCACTCATAGGTGCCAACC
This sequence comes from Oscillospiraceae bacterium, assembly GCA_009782665.1. Taxonomy (GTDB): domain Bacteria; phylum Bacillota; class Clostridia; order Oscillospirales; family Ruminococcaceae; genus WRIP01. Next base: position 19,261 of record WRIP01000007.1, on the reverse strand, counting down.
GACAGGAAGTTGAAACACCCGAGCAAGAGGTAATTTCCTATGAGGGTAAGCATATATTACTGGTGGAGGACGTAGAGATCAATCGTGAGATCGTGATGACACTGCTTGAACCTACCATGATTACAATAGATAATGCGGAAGACGGAGTCGAAGCGATTGAGATGTTTACTGCCGCTCCCGAGCAGTATGACCTCATCTTTATGGATATACAGATGCCCAATATGGATGGTTACGAGGCTACTCAAAGAATAAGGGCACTTGATATCCCGAATGCGAAAACCATCCCCATAATTGCGATGACCGCAAATGTCTTCCGAGAAGACATTGAAAAATGTATTGACTCCGGTATGGATGATCATGTTGGAAAACCAATTAACATCGAAGATCTCCTTAGTAAACTACATTCATATATAGGTAGGTCAGATATATGAAACGTATAATATCATTTCTGACAATATCAGTAGTTTTGTTATCTCTTTTCGGTTGTCAATCTATAAGAAACGAATATTTCGATATCTCCAGCATCTCTTCCTTTAGAGATATACCAGGGATAACGGAGTCTGAGATATCCACTATTGAAGCCTTAAAAAGCGAACGAGAATACCTAAAATATGGTCAGATGCTGGAAACGGAAGCCTTTATACTGCCGGACGGCAGTTATTCCGGATTTGCTCAGTTGGTCTGCGAACTGCTAACCGAGTTGTTTGATATTGAATTCCGGCTAGATCTATATAGCTGGGAGGAACTAAAATCAGGTCTCGATAGTCAAACGATTGATTTTACAGGTGATCTGACCCCCACCCCTGAGCGAATGCAGCTCTATTATATGACCCATCCGATTGCAGAGCGTTCACAGAGAATCTTTATGCGAAAGGATCGAAACGATCTGAACAGCGAAAAGGATATTAACGGACTGACTGTCGGAATACTAGGTGGTACGATAGATATTGATGCTATCAAGGATTCCTATCCCGAGTTGACATTTAATACCGTTGAAGTTGATGGGTTTGATATTGCTGCCCATATGATTCGCACCGAAGAAATAGATGTATTCATAACCGAAGGGGTAATAGATCCCTTATTCGAGAAATACGGATTCATTAAGTCACGGGAGTTTTTCCCCTTAGTATATACACCGGTATCGCTGACCACAGCGAATGAAGGGCTGAAGGATATAATATCGGTACTTAATAAATACATCATCGCCGGTGGTATCGATCAGTTTTACAGCTGTTACCGTATGGGTAACGAAGCCTATGCCAGCCATAAGCTGGGTCAATCCTTCACCAAAGAAGAATCTGCCTTTGTGAAAGAATTAATCGATAACAACCAGACGATAAAAATCGCATTGGAACACGACAACTATCCTTTCAGTTTCTACAATAAGACAGACAAAGAGTTTCAGGGTATTGCGGTTGACGTATTGAATGAAATCGGATACCTTACTGGCATTACCTTTGAGCTGGCAAACGATGAGCATACCCCCTGGTCAGAGATTCTATCGATGCTGAAAAACGACGATGTCGCCATCGTCTCACAGCTTATACAGACTGAAGAACGAAAGGGACAGTTTCTCTGGACCGATCGGCCCTATGCATATTCCTACTATGCGCTTATCTCTAAGCAGGATTACCCCAATCTGGCAACCTATCAGGTTGTTCGCGCTAAGGTGGGTGCTGTAGGCGGTTCGGCATATGAAGAGAAATACCGCGAATGGTTCTTAGATAACAATAATCTGTCGCTGTTTGATACTATGGATGTAGCGTTGATTGCGCTTGAAACAGGTGAGATTGACCTATTGATGGGAGCAGAACATCTGTTACTCACCCAACAGAACTATCGGGAAAAACCCGGATACAAGGCTAATATCCGCTTCGGTGTTCCGACCGAGTCATTTTTTGGTATAAACATAAACGAGGAGATACTCTGTTCTGTCATCAATAAAACACAAACCTACGTAGAGACCGATATTATATCGGATAACTGGAATAATCGTGGCTTTGACTATGTCAAGCAGATGACTCAGCAACGTTCAAGATTCTACCTGATAATTGCCATCGCCTTGTTCATCGTCTTCATTCTGACCGTATTCATGCTTCTGAAAAATCGCAAACTCAATCACAATCTAGATCAAATCGTCAAGGATCGAACGATTGAACTTGAGCATCAGACGCTTGCTGCACAGGAAGCCTCAAGAGCAAAGAGTGCGTTTCTGGCAAACATGAGTCATGAGATCCGCACCCCTATGAATGCTATCATTGGAATGACCTCGATTGGTATCAACACGAATGAGTTAACTAGGATGAAGGATTGTTTCGGAAAGATTGACGGAGCATCCAAACACCTGCTGACGTTGATAAACGATATTTTAGATATGTCTAAGATAGAATCCGGAAAATTCGAGCTTTCAGAATCAGAGTTTGATTTCGAGAAACTGATATCTCAGATAATTAACGTCAATCGGTTTCGCATTGACGAGAAACGACAGATACTGACGGTTAACATCGAGCAGTCTATACCCCGAGCACTTTTCGGAGACGATCAACGTATTTCACAGGTGATTACCAACCTCATAAGCAATGCCGTTAAGTTTACAGCTGAAGGGGGTTCGGTCGGGTTGGATGCGAAGTTACTGGATGAAACTGATAGTGTCTGTACCCTTCAAATCTCGGTCACCGATACCGGCATAGGTATCAGCGAAGAACAACAATCAAAGCTGTTCACCTCTTTCCAGCAAGCTGAGAATAGTACCTCTCGGAAGTATGGCGGTACCGGACTTGGTCTTGCTATCAGCAAAAGTATCATCGAGATGATGGGCGGCGCCATACACATCGAGTCAGAACTAGGCAAAGGTTCTGCTTTTATCTTTACCATTAAAGTCAAGCGGGGATTGGGCACTCTGGAAGAAGAGATAACCACCGTTGAGAGCATGGACAGTTTTGAAGGTCACTGTATCCTCTTAGTTGAGGATATTGAGATAAACCGAGAAATTGTATTAGCGCTTCTAGAACCTACAAAGCTGCAGATTGATTGTGCAGAGAATGGTCTAGTAGCCCTGGAGATGTTTAATACCTCACCTGATAAGTATGAACTGATATTCATGGATATGCAGATGCCGGAGATGGATGGTCTTGAGGCAACACGGCAGATCAGGAAGCTAAACCATCCGAATGCCAAACGAATCCCTATTATAGCCATGACTGCCAATGCGTTCAGGGAGGATGTGGTTAATTGTCTTAATGCTGGTATGAATGGTCATCTCGGAAAACCTCTGGATTTCGATGAGGTACTTAACAAACTGCGTAACTATCTGCTGACAGGACTTATCAACGGGTTGGTGTGGGATAAGAAGTTTGAGACCGGGAGTGCGATAGTTGATCGTCAACACAAAGGTCTCTGTGAGATGGTCAACAATCTCATTAGGCAATGCGAACTGGGTAAGGGTGCCGAAACGGTACAGGAGACATTAACCTATCTGGTAGACTATACCGTACATCATTTTGAAAGCGAAGAAGCTTTACAGCAAGAATCTGGTTATCCCGAATACCTGGAGCACAAGCAGATTCATAATGATTTTAAGCACACCGTTAATGAACTGGTGGAACGATATAACAATCACGGATCTTCAGTTGATCTGGTTAAGGATATCCAGGTAATCGTTATTGAATGGCTAACCAACCACATGCAGCATGAAGACACAAAAATCGGAGCATTTATTCGTTCCAAAGAGTAGCTCCGAAATCTGTAATGCAGAAAAAAAGCGCCTCATCGCTAAGGCGCTTGTTCTCTTTTATGATTGTTTTAGATGCTAAAGATAGGTATCAGGATTCGGACCTGTTCTAATATTGTTGACTGCCAGACTGTTGATGGCATCGACCTCTTTTACCGTGAGTTCAAAATCGAATATATCTATATTCTCTCTGATACGATTTTGATTGGAGGAACGCGGGATAACCCTGCGTTCTTGGTTGATGTGCCAGTTGAGTATTACCTGAGCTGATGTCTTACTATGAGCTGCGGCAATACCGGAAATTACAGGATCACCAAGAGCAGTCTTGCCACTCATCAACGGGCTCCATGCCTCGACGAGTATCCCGTTTGCGACACAAAACTCCTCTGCTGCCGTCTGGTTTAAGTAGGGATGTGATTCGAGCTGATTGACCACCGGTACCACCGATGTGTTACCGATTAACTGTTCGAGATGATGCACCATAAAGTTACTCACGCCGATAGCACGAATTCGTCCTTCATTGTATAGTTTTTCCATCGCTTTCCAGGTATCAACAAAGCGATCTCTACCAGGCCAATGTATTAGATAGAGATCCAGCACGTCGAGACAAAGTTTACTCATGCTGAGCTCGAAGGCAGCCATAGTAGACTCATACCCTTGATCGGCGTTCCACAACTTAGTAGTGACAAATATCTCATCACGATCTAGACCGCAGTCCTTTATAGCACGACCTACATATTCCTCATTGTTATATGCTTTGGCAGTGTCTATGCTTCTGTAGCCGGCTTCAATTGCATCAAGCACCGATTGATAACAACTCTCTTGTTCCAGCTGCCATGTTCCAAATCCTATCATAGGAATGACTACGCCGTTACTCAGTTCTTTTTTAGGGATATTCATATCCTCTTCTCCTCTTATTTAGCTTTATATTTATTACATCGGTTGCCTGTTTCATTATACCACAACCATACCACAACCTTCGATATTTTTTCTATTACAGGTATACCCACCATTTTACCTTCTATCTATATGGGCTATTATCTACGGCCAGTATAGTAGCATCGATTGCATATATTATATCGAAAATCATACTCTAGCTGTGCACCACAGATTCGACATCTCCTGATAATCTCTCGGATACCGTTTCTGAGAATACTGTGAATCTGTTCGGAAACTTTGCTTCGGTCATCGGTGACCCGGTCGAAATCAATTGTAATACCCATTGCTTTAGCAAAGGAGTAGTAGAGTGACAGCTGTTTATAGTATAGTTCAAGCGAATCAAGATCCGTCTGTTGCTCTATGGGATATCTGAGCGGTTTTTTCAACACGTAGCATTTTACATAATCAATCCACAGTTCGACTAATTCCTCTCTGTTTGAATCAAAGGGGATAAAGGATAGTTTATACTCCTGCTCCATGGTCAGCTGCTGTAGATGTTTTATACTCTCTTTTTGTTGTCGCAAGATATATAGCAGAAACAGTTGCTGTGTGATATCGGTCGGTCGGTAATCAGGATTGTTTTTCCTGACTTCCATACATGCAAACAGGCGTTCATCCAGGTTGCCGACAGGAAAGCTCATGAGATACTCCTTAGCCGGGAGATATCCGGCTGTTTCAATGTTAGTTATCTTAGTATTCAACAACTTTTCTATCCAGTTTTTGTCATCTATTGCATTGATGTATCCTATATTATAGATGTTTTTTCTTCCGGCTCTCCCGGAGATTTGTTTGATTTCGCTGATATTCAGCTTTCTTACTCCATTACCGTCAAACTTCTGTGTCTCCATATATACTATTCGACGGATGGGGAGATTAAGACCCATACCTATTGCATCAGTAGCGACTACGACATCTGTTTCCCCGTTCAAGAAAAGTTTGACCTGGCTGCGCCTGGCTTCAGGTGGTAGATCTCCGTAGATGAGGCTAGTGGAAATTCCCTGCGCATTGAGTTCACCCGCAATGGCAATGACGGATCTTTTTGAGAAGGCGATTAGCGCATCGGCTTTTGTAACATCCTGCGGGAAGACAAAGGGTTTATTAATCTCTACCACTAACGGGGTATCTCTGACATACTCGTTAACCTGATAACTATCATCGCAGTCATCGATTAGTTTTGTAATTAGCTTTACCGCATTCGGAGAACAACAGACATGTATCTCCTTAGCATATGTCCCGAGTATAGCAGCAGTCCAGGCATGACCTCTCTGGCTGTCGGAAATCATCTGTGCTTCATCGATGACAGCCATATCATACCGCAGCGAACTATTCAGTTTCTCGACGGTGCATGACAGATGACAGGCACCATCCACCAGAATCTCTTCTTCTCCTGTAGACAGATTACAGGGTAAACCTTCTTCGTTGAGTTTATGAAACACCTCAAGTGCCAATAATCTCAACGGTCCCAAATATATACCACTAGGCGAACGTTTTAGGGCTTCCAACGCATGATATGTCTTTCCGGTATTGGTATCACCACTGTGGATGATGAATCGTCTATGCAGTGTTCGCGCACGCAGATACTCATCCTGAGGCATTGCAGGTATGATTGCAGCCGTCATTTCCGAGAATACCACCTGAGAGATTCGCAGATAGTATACTCGACTATCCATCGAATTAACTATCGACAGTTCGTCCAACGTCATAGAATGCGTTTCATTCATTAGTCCGACGTATCTGATCCGCACATCTCTTAACAGCTGCTTTATACTCTCGACCTTATCACTCAGTATTTGTTGTTGAGAGCCTTCATCTAGTCTTCTGAAGGTTTTACGTGTTTTCTTGGATAACCTTAAGAGATTATCCTCAAGTTGTGTAAGGTTGACCGGTTTTAATCTATCTGACTTCAATTGCGTTTCAATACGTTGTTTCATCAGGTCATATTCATTGAGACGGTTATGATATTCCTGTTGGTTTCTCTGTTTTGCCCATTCTGTTTTGTTCCTTTTACTCGCCATCTTCTTCCTATCTGTTACCCTTATACTATCAGAGAGTGGAAATATTCAAAGTTTGTTAATATACATCTTAAAATCTATTCACCATTTCGAATATATATTACATTACAATAAATTTGAGAGAGAGACAATGCAATCGATTTCGTTTTATGACCAGTACCCCACCGTGGATACTCTGCCTGTGATGAAAGGTAGATACTTCAACGACCAGACCAAGCTACTGTATCACGTCAAAGCCGCATGTATAAAGGATGTCGGATTTCTCTATGATCTGACTAAGTTTGAGCAGAATCCTGTAGTCGAAGATACGACGAGGTTGGGTAACACCGACAGTCTAGTTGCGGTATCCTTTAACTATTCCGGGCAAGCCGGAGATGATACAATTACCGTTATTATGAATGCGGTAGGTCGGAATATAGTACTAGTCAACGACAATCCCTATTCTACTCTTTCGGATGTAGCCACATATATGGGGAACGATGAGCAAGGCTGGTATTGGGGGGTTAGGTTTCTGCTCCCGTACGAGATTCTCGAGCATGTGTACGATAACATAGTGCTACAACCGGGTAACCAGATTACTGGTAATATCTATGCCAGTTTACGGAACAGCCGACACGAACACTTTGTTTCGGTGGCACCTTTTTACACACATAATATGTCAGATATGAAAAATCATATCGATTTTATGGTATTATTATAGCAAGGCAACTTGTTGACAGGAGGATCCATTATGAAAAATATAGTATCTGTTGTTGCAGTAATAGCCACTATTGTCCTGATTATTGATTCTCTTTACCGATTTTGTTCCCGTAATACCAAGCGATATATTCAGGATAATGAGTTCTTCTTTTAAGCCTGGCAGATATCCTTTCACCTACTACTGAAACAGCATAGTTGCTGTTTCTTTTTTATGTCATACCTCCGTCTACTACCAGTACCTGCCCGGTTATATATCGATGCTCAGCGAGGAAATATATAGCCTCGGCAACCTCATCGGGTTCACCAAAACGGCCGAGTGGTATCTGTTCTTTTAACTGTGCTCTTTCCAGTTCCGACAGGTAACTATTCATGGAGGTATCTATAACCCCTGGGGCAACACAGTTAACGGTGATGTTTGAGGGAGCTAACTCCTTTGCAAGCGCCTTGCTAAAGCCGATAAGTCCGGCTTTTGATGCGGAATATATAGTTTCGGTGGAACCACCGACGATACCATATACGGAGGATAGGTTGATGATACTGCCGGTTTTATGTTTGATCATATGCTTAGCTGTCTCGCGAGAGAGATAGAAAACTCCCGATAAGTTACTATCGATTACCTCCTGCCAATCACTGTCGGTGCTTTCGGTTACCAAGCGGTTAAGGGAAATCGCTGCATTGTTCACCAGCACATCGATCTGGTTGTACCGCTTTATTGCGAACTCAACCAGTGCTTTGGCATCGTCAGAACTACCTGAATCATATCTGAACAGGCTGCTCTCTTTTCCTTGTGAGATTAAGCTTTCGCAGATCCTTTGGGCAGAATCATTATCTTGACGGTATGTCATGACAACCCTGTAGTTGTGCTCAGCAAAAACCTTTGCAGTCGCTGCCCCTATACCCTTACTCGCACCGGTAATTATGACTGTTTTACTTAACATATCGCTAACTCTCTTTTCTTAGATGAAATCTGTGTCTTGTCATGTGGATATAACTGTGATAGAATTTCAATGCATTTGCTGTTGTTTTCTTCATATCAACAACATAATCGGGGTGTGGCGCAGTTGGTAGCGTGCGTGGTTTGGGACCACGAGGCCGCGAGTTCGAGCCTCGCCACTCCGACCATATATACTTTTTGCAGTGTAGTAATCTCTATAATCCGTTTGGAGTATAGAGATTATTGCGTTTTAGTATTATTTGTCATATATCGCTATCTTCCGATATCAGTATTATATTCATTGATTCATCTACAGTATCATGTCTATTAGAACAAAGCCATTCCTTTAAGGCAGTAAACAATCAAGAAAATACTGATGAGTGAAAAGGCAGTGGTAGAGACAATGATCGATCCCATCAACTCATCATCTGCTCCGGCTTCCTTAATGAGCGGAAGTACACTCACAGCAGTAGGGGTGGCAAATGCACAGAGTATGGCGACCAGTGACTCTTCCCGTAACCCTAACAGAAAAACAGCAATCGGGGTAATGACTAGCGGAGTTACCACCAACTTAAAGAGTGTTGAGAGTAAGACCGCTACCCGATTACTTTTTTTAGCCTTAAAGGTAAAGTCGGCTCCGAGACAGATGAATGCCAGTGGGGTGGTTATGGCTGCAATCGATCGAATCGGAGACAGCACCATGGGAGGGATGGTAAAGGGTAGAAACTGTGCAATCATACCGAGCACTAATCCGATAATGATGGGATTGCTAAACGATCGAGCTATGGATTTCAACAGATTAGGCTTATCACCTCTGAAGATCTCTAAGGCCAACACCGCAAAGAAATTAGTCACCAAGATCGAGACGGATATCATCATCAGTACGTTAGATACTCGGTTGCTATCACCGAGTATACTTTGAGCCAACGGCAACCCGTATATAGCTGTGTTTGGACGGTAGATACCCAGTATTATAGACTGACTTCTTTTTTTGTCCTTAACCACCCTCGGAATAATCAATATACACAGCAGAAAGATGATTGTCGCACTGACTGCGGCAAACAGCATAAAGGTACGGTTAGCGCCCTGTAACAGATCTCCGTCACATATATTAGCAAACAGCATTGCAGGCAGAAACAATCGGACGTTTATACGGTTCATCTCCGACAAACCTTCATCGGTTACTAATCCGATTCTTTTTACTATCATCCCAATAGCCATCATTACAAACAAGGGAAATACAACACCGATTGATGACCTAACTAATTCCATTTCATATATCCCTTCGTAGTCAGATCATTAGGTCGACTGTATCTTTCCCGTTTCTTGTAGATACTCTTCCAGTATCTGTATCGCACCCCGAACATAGTCAGAGCAGGGCCAATGAGAGGCAATCTTTTCCGATTCGGTAAGCGGTTGTTCTCTCGGTGTCTTTGACTCATCAGGTTTGGCATCGACTATATCACGGCAGACAATCGAGCCATATCGTTCTATAAAGCGGTCGGCAAGCATACTGGTAGTATTATATGTATCCATCTTCTCTTCGCCGGTATGGGTCCCACAAATCGCACCGAACGCAATGCCCATGCCGGTTACAGCTCCACAGAGTTCTCGCTTTCTGCCAAACCCACCCCCTAGCGGAGAGGTCAGGTTGAGTATGGTATTAAGGTCAACTGTGTCATACAGTTCGGCAAAGGCTCCTGCCACTGCCTGAGCGCAGTTGAGCCCGCAGGCCATTATTGATTTTCCTTTATCGGTATATGTCATTTAAGGTAACTCCGATTTCATATATTTGCTTCCTATTTTACATCGACAGGGTTGAAAAATCAAAAGTTATATAATAGAATTAGGCATTACTGAAGGGGGTTCACCTGTATGACTATTGTTTGGTGCAGCAACTATGAGGAACTGAGCCGGAAGGCAGCAGCTATCATAGCTTCACAGATTATTATTAAACCGACCAGTACCATTGGATTTGCAACCGGTTCCACCCCTATTGGACTATATGCGAATCTAGTTAAAAAATATCAGAATAAAGAAATCTCATTTGCCAACGTCAAAGCATTTAATCTGGATGAGTATATCACTGGTAGCAGAGAAGTGGGGTGGAGTTTTTCCTCTTTTATGCAGACACATCTATTTTCACATGTAGACATACCTGAAGAAAACACAGATATACCGAACGGGGTAGCAGAAGATCTTGAGGTAGAGTGTGCGAGGTACAGCGAAGCACTCTCAGAGGTACCAGGCGGTCTTGACTATCAGATTCTAGGCATCGGAACAAACGGGCATATCGGTTTTGTTGAGCCTAACGAATTCTATCCTCTAGATACCCATATTGTCGATCTAGCGGAATCATCCATAATCGGACAAAGACCATTCTTTGAGGATTGGAGTAAGATCCCCACACGTGCACTAACCGTAGGTATCAGACCAATTATGCATGCCAAACAGCTGCTCCTTATAGCCTCCGGACCAGAAAAATCCGAGATACTACAGAAAGCACTCTTCGGAGTTGTTACCTCCAAAGTTCCCGCCTCTATTCTTCAATTGCATAAAAACCTGACTGTTGTAGCCGACAAAGAAGCGTTAGCCGATATATTGGCGAATAATCCCGAGTGTTCGCTTTAAAAAATTCTGTATTGCTGTTATCCAGTTTTATCATGCTTTTACGGATGTACAGAAAGTTGGTTATATGAAGCGAAATCTAATTTGCCTGTTAATAATAACCGTATTTTTATCTCTTTTTTCAGGCTGTTTTCTCTACGATAATGCGGTAGGGAACAATATCAGTCCGTTCATCGATCCGATGAACAATGACAGTGATATTTTTTTACCCGATGCCAATGCAGATAAGGTGATTCTGTTGGAAGTTGAGGAACCTGCACCACCACCCGAAGAGACAGATGAGGATGAAGATGACGGGATAGTAGTCTTAAGCGAAAACAGCATAAGACAGACTAAGCCTCCGATTATCGAGATTAATGATGCCGGGCAGTTGATATATTTTTACGAAGGAGATGGCTTCATCTTCCAGATACCTTTCCTCTGGAGAACTACGATGGAGGTCGATATCATCTGGGAAACGGATGACGAACAAGAGATAGTATATTATGTGTTCTACTACGTGCCCGGTAACCAGACCATCACCCCAGTTGAAAGAGCTGAGGTCATAACCGTCAGAAAGGTATCATACTACTACTACACTCGGCACGGTCACGGGCAGGGCGGTTTCTCTGCCACCGGTACGGTTGAATCTTCATCTCTACCGGTCTATACATTTTATGCACCCGATGAGAGTCAAAAACTCTCGAGTGATTTTCCGAATCTCGAGGATTACGGCATAATAATTAAGGTGTTGACTACCAACTGGAATTTCAAGATAACCGAATAACAAAACAAATATTGGTTGACTGATGACATAACCGTCCTCATCTCAATCAATGTTTTTGTTTTACTCCCTTACTCTTCAATATATAATGATAGATACAATAATTTATCGAAAAGGAGCAACTTATGGGAACTGTTGGTTTCATAGGTCTTGGTATTATGGGCAGGCCGATGTCATTGAACCTGCTTAAGGGTAATGTCGAGGTGATGGTATATGACATCGATAAGACTGCCGAGGCAGTGTTGGTCAATCAAGGAGCAATAGCCGGATCACTTAGAGAAATCGGTAAGCACTGTGAAATCATATTTACCATTCTACCGAATGGTGAGGTGGTAAAGGAAGTACTATTTGGAGAAGACGGTCTATGCTCATCAATGCCAAGTGGCAGCCTGATTGTGGATATGAGCTCTGCTACCCCATTTGACAGCAGATACTGTGCTTTGAGATTAAAGGAACATAGCATAGGATTTCTAGATGCACCGGTCAGCGGAGGAGAACCTAAGGCTATTGATGGTAGCTTAGCCATAATGGTCGGCGGTACTCAATCAGATTTTGATAAAGCCTTACCCTATCTTAGTCTGATGTCAGCATCGGCTGTCTTAGTCGGAGAGGTCGGTAACGGAAGCACTGCAAAGTTAGTAAATCAAATAATTGTCAACGGAACAATAGCGCTCATATCGGAAGCCTTTGTGTTTTGTACTAAGGCTGGAGCAGATCCCCTAACCGTCTATTCTGCAATAAAGGATGGCCTAGCCGGTAGTACTGTACTTGATGCCAAGCTCAAGATGATACTCGATCGTAACTTTACCCCGGGTGGAAAAATCTCCATCAACCACAAGGATATTAAGAATGTGATGCAAACCGCACACAGCATTGACTGTCCCGTCCCTTTGACCGCAAATCTCTTTGAGATACTCCAATCACTGAAGGTCAACAATCAAATGGATGATGATCATGCAGCGATTGCTACATACTTTGAGCGACTAGCTGGAACGGAGGTGAAACCGCTTTGAAGATACAGGCACTTGATAGGTTGCTGGCGTCTCTACCGGAATATGTGTACGATGCGAAGATAGAGTTCGAAACAGCATTGAAATCATTCAATCTAAAGGTGATTGTACTCGATGATGATCCGACCGGTGTTCAGACGGTCCATGATATTCCTGTATATACCTCATATGAGCAAGCTGACATCGACAACGGATTTGCTGAAGATGGTATGTTCTTCATATTGACTAACTCACGGGGTTTTACCTCTGCGGCCGTTGAATCTATGAATCGAACTATTGCCGAGAGAATATTAAAGGCGTCGGTAGACACAGATAAAGACTTCGTGATTATCAGTAGAAGTGACTCAACGCTACGAGGTCACTACCCACTGGAAACCCAGACGTTGAGAGATACCATCGAACGTAACAGCGACCTCAAGTTTGACGGAGAGATAATCTGTCCGTTCTTCATTGAAGGCGGACGATACACCGTCAACAATATACATTATGTGCTGTATGGCAATGATTTGATACCCGCAGCGCAAACCGAGTTTGCAAAGGATAAAACCTTCTCATACAATAGTAGCGATCTCAGAGAATGGGTTGAGGAAAAAACCAACCGAAAATATACCAAAGAATCGGTCAGGGCCGTGTCAATTGAGCATCTTCGAACTAAAGGATCAGAAACTGTTTTGACGCAGCTACTGGAGATGAAAGATTTTGACAAGGTTGTGGTCAATGCGGTATCATATGATGACCTGTGGATTTTTCTTACGGCATACATTAGAGCAACCGAATTGGGCAAACGCTTTATCTTCCGAACTGCAGCAGCCATCCCGAAACTACTCGGCGGTGTCACCGATACCGAACTATTGACCCGAGAACAACTCATTTCCGGTAGTACAAACGGTGGCCTTACAGTTATAGGGTCACATGTTGAAAAAACCTCCGAGCAGCTATATCAACTACTCGAACACTGCGATGTTCAACCGATTGAATTTGATCAGCATCTAGTGTTAAAACAAGCTAAATTCGAAGCTGAACAGCACCGGGTTCAACAGCTGATTAATGACTATATATCCAAGGGTAAGGATGTTGTTGTATACACTCGTCGAGATCGTCTGGATATGAACACCGGCAATGCCGAAGACGAACTTCGCTTGACCAACTCCATTTCCACTGCCGTAACGGGGTTTGTAAAGAATATGTCGCTTCAACCTTCGTATATTATTGCAAAAGGAGGTATCACATCCAGCGAGATAGGTACCGAAGGATTAAATGTCACAAGAGCGATGGTAGCCGGACAGGTACTACCTGGCATACCGGTTTGGAGACTCGGAGCAGAAAGCAAATTCCCAGGTATGGCTTATATAATCTTCCCGGGAAATGTGGGAAACAATGATGCACTGCAAAAAATCGTGCAGATGCTAAAAGATAAGAGGTGATTTTATGAAGAAACTATTGGTTGTAGTAGATTATCAGGTGGATTTCGTTAATGGTTCTTTGGGATTTGAACAGGCAAAAGCCTTAGATAGCATTATTGTCGATAAGATAAAAACATATCGACAGAATAACGATGACGTCGTCTTTACGCTGGATACCCATGGAGAGGATTATCTATCCACCGTTGAAGGTCAAAAACTACCTATTGCTCACTGTATAAAGAATACCGATGGTCATCTGCTATATGGCGAGACTGCAGGCATGGTAAAAGACAGCCTGGTTTTTGAAAAGGACACCTTCGGATCAGATAAACTATTCGACTTCCTGCGTAACAGCAACTATGAATCGGTTGAGCTATGCGGTCTGGTGCTGGGTATATGTGTACTATCTAACGCCGTCTTAGCCAAGACTGCCCTGCCGCAAGCAGAAATCTATGTCGACACCACTGCAGCTATCGGTAACGATCCTGTATTTGATCGTAAAGTACTGGATGTACTCGGTGGTATCCAGGTCAATATATTAGAAGACAAGAAATAACCAACCGTATTTTTGAGCAAAACTAAAAGAAGAAGCAGCCTAACGCTGCTTCTTTCATTCTTTCTGTTAATGTCGACTATATGTAAAGATATATTCATCATATGCAGAAAGTTTCTGCATGTGTGATATATTCCTAACTATAGTATGGTCGAAAAGATGTCGTTTGTGTAGTGATTTCATGATTTCATCATCGGTACATCAATAGAGTTTTTTGGTAGGACACCGAAGCTTACCGAACTGCTAATTAGCATATAACCTTAAGTTCATTATGAATAGATAGCTTTCATGAATCTCAGAATATTGTCCATGGTCAGATAAAGATCACTTTCGGCTCGTTTACAAGCATCCTGCATAGGTATTGCAACCCGATTAATGGAGAAAATACCACTGACCCCTTCATCATAAGCTGCTTCAATGTCATCCGAGATATCACCCACAATGGCAACTACCGGGATCCCGCGTTTTTTCGCTCTTCTAGCTACTCCAATAACCACCTTGCCTCTAAGGCTTTGTGTGTCTATTCGACCTTCACCGGTAAAGATAATATTGGCATGATCAATCAAACTGTCGAATCTGACCGTATCCAGCACCGCTTCAATCCCCATCTGGAGTTCAGCTCCGAGAAACGCCACCATGCCAGCTCCCATTCCTCCGGCAGCTCCGGCTCCCTTTATGTCTGCTACATCAATTTGAAGACAACTCTTTATCGTATTAGCAGCCTGTCTCAGCTGGGAATCTAAAAAAACTACCTTCTGTTCGTCGGCACCCTTTTGAGGACCGAAAATATATGCCGCACCATGTTCTCCGTAAAGCGGATTGTCAATATCACACATGGTGATGATCCGTTTACCGCGCAACCGTTGTTCAGCTTTGGAAATATCTATGTGTCTTATCTCGGACAGATTTTCTCCGGTCGGAATAAAGGAACATCCAGTTGCATCCAGGAATTCAACTCCCAGTGCTGCTGCGGCACCACAACCTAGATCATTGGTTGCACTTCCTCCTAAACCTACCACTATATTGTCACATCCTCGTGTTATGGCATCAGCTATCAACTGTCCCACTCCATATGTGGTAGTTTTTTCTGCCTGTTTGTTACTCCCTACCATCGGCAACCCTGCGGCAGCAGCCATCTCAATAATTGCAGTCTTGTCAGGTAGAATACCGTAGAAAGACTCAGTATCTTCCATATACGGACCTTTAACGACAATGTTGATTTTCCTACCTCCGATAGCACTAAGAAAACTATCGACAGTCCCCTCTCCTCCGTCGGCGACCGGAATCGCAATCACCTCAATATCGGGGTAATGCTTCTCTATTGCCTGTTGCATTATCTCACATATTTTCTCGGAACTCATCGTTCCTTTAAATGAGTCGGGTACCAGCACAATCTTTTTCATATATTTATCCTCAATGGTTGTTGGTGCTTTCAGTATACCACGTCGGTGGTTAATAGTGTACCGCTATATACTGTTGGCTGTTATGTCCTTAGCTTGGGCGGATAGATATTACCTCATATTTAATAACATTAATGTGTTAATCGTTGCCTCATAATTATATAATGTTGAAGCCCTTTCCTGTCTGTAAGATGCTATTGGGAGGAAGTGGGTGTATTGACAAAATTATTGAAATTTCTTATCCTTTATTCATGTCTTTACAGACGTAAAGAGCGAGGAGGAGTATTAGTGTTAGGTGTCAATTTATTATTCGCAGGGTTTGCGCTGACGTTAAATGGAGTAGCTTATCTTACGTCAGTAGATGAAAAAGCTAAGGGAACAGCTAACGTATTAGTCGGAGTTATCATTGCCATAAACGCGGTTTTTCAAACGGCTCAGGCCGTTGATCATACCACATTCGGATTTGCTGCAGCTATGTGGTTATTTGCACTAAACTATTTCATTATTGCAGCACATATTTTTTTCAAAAGTACAAATTGGAAAGCCTTTGGTTTATACGGCTTGTTTGCATCGATAGTCTCTTTTGTGTTTACTGGTGAGGCTATTATCACAGGTGCACCATGGGTTTTAGTTTACATGTGGGCTATGTGGGGTATTCTATGGGCACAAAGCTTCTTTGCTTCAATGCTAGGAATCAAAGCTATTGATAAACTATCTCCGCATATTCTGATACTCAACGGTATCGCCAGCACCTTTGTACCAGGTTTCCTGATTTTATTAGGAGTTATTCTATAGCTATATCGGTCATATTGACATAACAGTATTGCTGAAATTAAGTGGAACACAGACATTTAGGCTGTGTTCCACTTTTAGTTATTGCTTTAGTAACTCACTGTCTCAAAGGATATTGGATTACGAATATACTCTCTGTTCGTGACACTTTAGCTATTGTCGATGCTTTCGGTTTATTCGGTGCACTATCGCTATACTCGGTCGTTGATCATAATTCGCTTGATGGTAGGTAAAATGATGACTGCAGTTAAACCTCCTATGGTAGCGGTTATCAACTGAGGATATGAAAAAGCGGCAGCGACCACAGTAGCCTGCGGTTTTTGAACATGCAACAGAGGAATGATGATTTTTACCACTCCGAGCCAGAGTATGAGGAATTTTACGGTTGCCGAAACCGCGAGAGTAATCATTATGCCGATTACCCTGTTACCTTTGCTTCTACCGTATAGCAGATACCATACGAATACATAGCTTAAATTTGCTAACATAACTATCGGTACAATTTGAGGTATAGCGGGTCCAAATCCCAACAAGAAAGCTAAAAACGGTGACAGTATAGCTATCACTATGCTTTCATATATGCCAATCAATATAGTTGAAGAGATGAGAATAAAGTTTACTATACTCCCCAGAACATACTGTCCCAATACCTTGAATACAGCCTGTACAACCAACAGTATCGCTAAGAAAACAGCTGTACGAGTAATAGATGAAATACTTACATGTTTCATATCTGACGCTCCTATCGTTATATGCATATTGTAATCTAATGCAGAAGAGCGAGTGGTTGCTTTTGCAACATTTGTTGACCATAATTGATAAACCTCTTTTAAGTTTGCAACATATACGATAAAATAATCCTACTGATTATCTGTGTGAGTTTTGTATGTTATATGAGTAATAACAATACTTTGAAATTGAATCTTAGAGTCATGGGGATTCATATTCCTATGTTTACACTCTTAATGATTATTCACGTTATCCTTGGTTCAGAATCGGCCAATGTCATTATTCTGACAGTTCGTAAAAGGCAAAAAACTGAACACGGACTGGTTCGAAAAATCTTGTCGTTTGTCGGCAGTTGATGATGGAGGTTGGGATGCGACAGGTCAGATTCTGTCTTTGGACTATCCTGGTGATACTAGTGTTCCTTTATGGGTGTAGCAAACCCGCAACAGATCATCTGTTACTAGCTGAGGAGTTTCTGCTGAACCAACAATATGATCAGGCAGTTTTTGAATTCTATGAATATATGATTATAAACCCTGATGATCCTCGTGCCTATCAGGGGTCCGCAGAATCATATTTGGCAATGGGTGAAACCGAAAAGGCCATTGAACAGTATGAGCTGATGATAAAAAACTTTCCAACAAATCCTGACGGGTATAGAGCTCTAGCTCTATTACTTGACAAGCAGAGCATCATATCTCTCTATACCAACTTTATTAAAGAAACCTCCGAAGAATCCACTGGGTATCTGTTATTGGCTGAGTACCTGAAACAGGTCGGTGACACACAGGCAGCTATCGATGTATATATGGATATACTCTCTAAGTTTCCCTCTCTACCCGATGGATACATCGAGGTCGGATTATATTACTTTGACAGCTATCGGTATCCGACTGCAATTGCTATTCTGCAGGATGGTTTAATATTCACCGATGACCCTAGAGTTATTGAAACATATAACTATATTGCTTCATATATTGTTGTCGAATGGCAGGATCCATATATTGAGAAGGTAATCAGAAACTATCTGGATAAACCTTACGGAGCCATTACTCTAGATACACTTAGTGAAATTTATAGTATTGAAATTAACGGATCTAAAGAGATACATCGAGGGAGTGATATCTCACGACTCGGCATTATTGAGATAAACGGAGTAGAACAACCACCCGTTACTGATCAACTTGCGGTTCTAGATGATTTTTCAAACTTCATTAGTCTGGAACATTTAAAAATTAGGCAGTTCCCGATAGAGTATATCTCCTCTTTCGGTTCGATGCCGAATTTACATACTCTCGATATTTCATCCACCAACATAGAGAGTATTTCTTTTGTCGGTAATTTCGGTAACCTTACCAGTCTTACTCTAAACGATAACCGAATAACATCGCTGATATCCTTATCTGACAGCGTAAATATCGAGTTTTTATCGCTGACTGATAACTATCTAGTTGATGTTTCACCGCTTGCTGGTCTTCCGAAACTCAAAACCTTGATTCTTTCAAACAACCGAATTATTGATATCGAACCCATAATCGGAGTTCATGATTTTGTTCTGATTGATCTGACCGGAAACAAATTAAAGGATATATCACAGATAGAATTGATAGTCGCTACAGAAATACTATACTAACCCAACATAAGGATGATTGTATGATAAAGAAAATCA